>JAAFHN010000501.1 GCA_013298415.1 Comamonadaceae bacterium | reverse complement strand
TTTCAACATCGTCCAGTATTTCGGCGAGTTGGGAGCGGCTGTGACCACGCTGCGCAACGATGAAGTGAGCGTGCCAGAGCTGGATGCCATGCATGCACGCGGCGAGTTCACGCACCTGTGCGTCTCACCCGGCCCCTGCTCGCCAAAGGAGGCTGGCATTTCCATGCAAGCAATCACTGACTTCGCAGGCAAGCTGCCCATCCTTGGCGTCTGCCTGGGCCACCAAAGCATCGGGGCAGCGTTTGGCGGCACGGTGGTGCGGGCGCAAACCCTCATGCACGGCAAAGTGAGCGAGATCAGCACCACCCAGCAAGGCATCTTCCGCGATCTGCCGGCCACCTTCACGGTGAACCGCTACCACTCACTCGCCGTGCGCGCCAGCGATCTGCCCGATTGCCTGGAAATCACCGCCAAGACAGACGACGGCGAAATCATGGGCCTGCGGCATAAGGAAATGCCCCCGCAAGCCCCCATCGAAGGCGTGCAGTTCCACCCCGAAAGCATCCTCAGCGAGCATGGGCATGCGCTGCTGAAGAACTTTTTGGAGGTTCAAAAAGCGTAGCAAGAAATATTGCAAACGTCTGGACAGTACCCCATTTTTATTCAGGATTATTTCGCTGTCAGCCGGGCTTCTACCTCAGACTCGCCCAAACCCCTCCGTTGCAGTGCAAAAGCGGGTGCCGACTCTGACGACGAGACTCAATGAATATGCAACACCAAAAGCTGCGGCGCATTTTTTCTCGCACCTGGCTTGCTGGGATAAATGTTGTTGCAGCGACGGCAGCCTCGGCAGCAATACTTCAGTCGGGGCGCTATGAAGCAACTCATCTATGCGAAGCAAGCTCTAAACTGAATGATTGCGTCGCCAAAACGCGCAAACGGCCTGCAACTGAATCCTTCTATGTGGTGCTTTACGTTCAGAAGGGCTTGGTGTGTGGAAGGATGGGCAGCGTCGAACATGTTGGGCGCATGAGAGTCGATGAAAGCAATTTTGTTGGCTATATCAAGGATCGACGCGCCCACGTTGTTCATGGCAATGGCTTCACGGGCAGCGACAGTCGCGGCCGAGGGATTCTCAGCATGCAGGGGAGCAGCCTGTTGTGGGAGCAAACGGCTTCGCCTGAGGACGAAAGCCAGATTTGGCCTCGCGCACTCACCAGCAAACTGCCGAACTTCGGGCCGGATGCAAAGTGGGCGAAGACGGTCGAGCGCGGTTGCAAGGCGCAATGGGGTGAGATCCGTGTCCGCTCCAATACGGTACCCGACACACTGGACACGCTCCAGTTTTTGACGCCATAGCATCCGGGTCAACGTAGGTACAGGCCGAGTGCGCCAGACCATCGCAGGTAAGCCGCTACCCCTGCAGCCAACGCAATACTGCGCGGCACAATTGATCCGGTACGCAACGCACACGGACTCTCTTGTCTCGGCGGTCGGAATTTATCCGAGAGATCCTAAAAAAATAGCAATACATGCAATGATTGTCTGGACATCTGCAATAAATCGCTTCAAAAAATCACTTGGAAACCCGCTTTGACCCCCCTCGGCATCCACGACCTCTGGCTCTTCGTCCTCGCGGGCTGGGTGTTGAACCTCACGCCTGGGCCGGATGTGTTTTACATGGTGACGAGTACGCTGCGGGGCGGCTTTCGGGCGGGGGCGATTGCGGCGGCTGGCGTGTCGCTGGGGCTGCTCGTGCATGTGGCTGCGGCCACGCTGGGCGTGAGCGCGCTGATTGCGGCATCGGCTACTGCGTTTGCGCTGCTCAAAATGGTGGGGGCGGCGTACTTGGTGTGGATTGGCATTCAAATGCTGCGCAGCCAAGCGCCCGCCGCTGGCGCGATGAGCGCCGAAATCCAGGCCCTGCCGGCAAAAACCATCCTCGCCCGAGGCTTTTGGAGCAATGCGCTGAACCCGAAGGTGGCGCTCTTTTTTCTTGCGTTTTTGCCGCAATTCATTCGGCCCGACGCGCCGCAGGCCTCTCTTGGCTTTTTCGCGCTCGGCATCCTCTTCATTGCATCATCGCAAATCGTGCATTTCGGCTACATCGCCGCCGCAGCCTGGGCGCGCAACCTCGGCCCCCTGCATCAAGCCCTGCACCGCGTCGAGCAAGCGGCAGGCCTGCTTTTCATCGGCGTTGGCGTGAAATTGGCACTGGATGGACGCTAAAGATGGGGGCTGAATTGGGGGCTCAAGAGGCGGATGCCGCCTCAAAGCGCGCTGATCCGGGCCTTGGTGTCCGCAGCTTCGGTGTCGTCGATGAAGAGCGTTTGAGCGTAGCGCTGCGCGAGGGTGGCTTTGCTCACGAAGCCTGTGCGAAGGCCCGCGCGCACCCAGCGCAGATCATGGACTTCGCCGCGCGTGAGTTTGGAAATGGCTGCGTCGTTGGGCTCCAGGAAGTACACCGTCATCTCATCTCTTTCTACCCGCAACAAGCGCTGCTGCCAGCCCTGCGGCAGCGTGGCCACGTGCGGCGTGACGGGATCG
Source organism: Comamonadaceae bacterium (assembly GCA_013298415.1). Classification (GTDB taxonomy): domain Bacteria; phylum Pseudomonadota; class Gammaproteobacteria; order Burkholderiales; family Burkholderiaceae_C; genus JAAFHN01. The sequence continues at coordinate 318 of JAAFHN010000501.1, read as the reverse complement.
AGGTAAACATCATGGGCTTGGTGGTAGGCACTGCCCGCGCCCAGATCGGCAGCGAGATCGTGCAGCCGCCCGAAATCGAGGGCGGCATAGGCGTCCAGATCGTTGGACATGCTCATATCGCTCGGAATATCGAGCGCAAACGCGCGTGCCTGGGGCGCGCTGCCCCAGATGCTCAAGCTGCCGATCACCACAAACTCGCGGTGCCCCGTGCGCTGACGGGCTTCGGCGAGCAGGGCGTAGAGCTGGTCTTCGGTCATGCTGTGGGCTCGGGCTGCGCTGTTTGTGGCCTGGGCGCCGAGAAGGGCGCATACCAAAACG
>JAAFHN010000591.1 GCA_013298415.1 Comamonadaceae bacterium | reverse complement strand
AAAGGCATACACGCCCGCGAGCGCCAGCAGACCGGCTGCGAACAGCGACTGGCCTTGCTTTCCTTGCATCACAGCATCCCAGACAAATGCATCACACCGCGCAGCGACGCAAACTCGCTGTCCACGAAGTCGTCAAAGGCTTTGCCAGTCATCAGAGCCGGTGTCCAGCCGTTTTTCTCGAGTGCGTCTGTCCAGGCTTTGGTTTTAGTGGCAGCAACCACCATTTTGGTGAGCGCTTCGCGCTGCGCAGGCGTGATGCCGGGGGCACCGTAGATGCCGCGCCAATTGCCCAGCACCACGTCGTAGCCTTGCTCCTTCATCGTGGGCACGTCGATGCCTTTGATGCGCTTGTCTGAGGTCACGCCGATGGTTCGCATCTTGCCCGCGCCAATGTGCTCGGCAAATTCGCTGTAGCCGCTGCCGCCCACCGTCACGTTGCCACCCAAAATGGCCGCAGTGGCTTCACCGCCGCCACGGAAGGCCACGTAGTTCACTTTCTTGGGATCCACGCCCACAGCACGCGCGAGCATGCAAGCGGCGATGTGCTCTGTGGAGCCGCGCGAGCCGCCGCCCCACTTCACCGAGCCGGGGTCTTTCTTCATTTGCTCAACCACGTCTTTCATGGTTTTGAAAGGCGAGTTAGAGGGAAGCACAAACACGTTCCACTCGCTGGTCAGGCGCGCAACGGGCGTGCAAGCCGTGATCGATACCGGTGGCTTGCCAGTGATGATGCCGCCCAGCATCACGGCGCCCATCATGATGAGTGAATTGGGGTCGCCTTTGGCGGCGTTCACAAACTGGGCCAGGCCAATCGCTCCTGCAGCGCCGCCCTTGTTGTCGTATTGGATGGTGTCTGCCGTTTTGGCTTCCAAGATGGCTTTGCCAAGCGCGCGCCCTGTCGTGTCCCAGCCGCCGCCGGGGTTTGCGGGGATCATCATCTTGAGCGCGGTGCTTGCGCTCGCAGTGGCAGGCAGGCTGGCTGCGACACCTGACACGCCGATCGCGCCCAGGGCTTTCAAAAAATCTTGACGGTTCATCGTTTTCTCATGTTGACCTGGCCTCTTGTGAACGCCAGGATGTTGCGGATGGGTGGCATGATGCAAACGCGCCCTGTCGCGGCGCTGTCTTTTTCACAAAAACCACAGCAAACTCAGACTGTTCGCATGCGCATTGACAAATGGCTTTGGGCCGCTCGCTTCTTCAAAACCCGCAGCTTGGCGCAAGCCCAAATTGACAACGGCCGCGTGCGCATCGACGACCAAACCGTCAAGCCCAGCCGCGACGTGGCCGTGGGCGACACGGTGCAAATTCACACCAAAGACCTGCGCATCACGCTTCAAGTGCTGGCTTTGAGCGAGCAGCGCGGCCCAGCACCCGTGGCGCAAGCGCTGTACGCCGAAACCGAGCAAAGCAAACAGGAGCGCGAAGCTGCTAAAGAAGCGGGCCGCGCCCAGTGGGCCGCCCAAGGTGCAGCAGCCGAGCGCCCCACCAAACGAGATCGGCGCGAACGGGATGCTTTTGAAGCAGCGCCAGATGCAAGCGCTAAGCGGCAGGCTGCGCCTGAGTGGAATGCCCGCTGGTCGGCCCAAGCCCCAGAGTGATCGAGCTTCACCCAAAGCCAAAAATCTCATGCGATAATGCAAGCTGGCACGGAGCGATGACCGAGTGGCCGAAGGTGCTCCCCTGCTAAGGGAGTATGCGGTGTAGAGCCGCATCGAGGGTTCGAATCCCTCTCACTCCGCCAAGTGCTTTAAAAAGCGACAGAGACTGCAAAGTTTCTGTCGCTTTTTTCTTGGTGCCTGTGATTTGAGGAGCAACGGGTATGGATCAACACACTTCTTGGAAGCAGGACTGGGTGGCAGCCTTTGCTGTTCTCGTTGCCCTGGGCAGCGCTATGGTTTTTGCGCCTGCGGCGCAAGCGCAGAGCTCGGTCCCAGCCGCCGCCCCAGCCGCAGTTCAGGCTGCGGTTGAATCTCTTGCCCGCGCGGCTTCTGTGTCGGGGAGCGACGCGCCTGGTGTTGAGATCCCGAGCCTGATCGTGCTCGCCCGCAAGGCCTCGCCCACCACCACCCGCCGAGCCAGCATCTCGATCGCTGGCCGCACGAATCCTGGCAACAGGGCCTTTGTGGGCGACCAGGAATTGCCTGTGGCCAGCACCGGCGTGTTTGTGCGCGACAAGATCGCCCTGGCGATGGGCTTGAATCCGATTGAGCTGCGAGTGCTCGCCCCCTCTGGGGCAAGCCGCCGCACAGAGCTGCAAATCACGCGCGAAGCCCCGCCAGCCACCAGCGCCGCTGGGCAGCCCCCGCATCCCGGCGCGACCGAGCCACCCGGCGCGACGGAGCCACCC
>JAAFHN010000050.1 GCA_013298415.1 Comamonadaceae bacterium | reverse complement strand
GTGTGGACGAGGCCATCGCCATGATCGGAGCAGCCAGCCAGCCCGGCAAAGACGAGCGCATCACCGGCTTTTCTGCACTGAATTTGGCAGGCAACAATGCTGCCGCTGGATTAGTGCAAACGGAGGTGGGCGAGCGTGCCAAAGCCGACACGCTGCTGGCCACGGCCGCTGGCTACCTGGCGCAAGCCAAAGCCCAAGGCGCTGGCGGGGCCAATTTTGCTTTCATCACACTGCTGGGGGAGCAGTGGCGTGCCCGGATCGCTTCGCTGGATGCGGGCAGCGGCCCTCTGTCACAAGCCCAAGCCGCGCAAACCCAGGCCGCTCTGGCCAAGCTGAACGAGGCCCTTGCTGGCAGCATGAAATTCGATCAGGGCAAAACCCGCTTGCGGGCTGTGTACGAAGGGTATGCCAGCGCGTACACCTTGTCGGCGCGGCTGGCGTTGCGTGTGGGCGATACCGCAGCCTCCACCGAGCTGGCCCGCCAAGCCGTGGCGCAAGGCCAACTGATGGGGAACCAAACCCCTCGCAAGCGACTCAACTCGGCCGACGCGCAAACAGCTCTCGCCCAGGCACTCGCAGCGCAGGGCCAATGGGCAGCCGCTCGCGAAGCCGTAGCTCCCGCACTCGCCGCCTACCGAGCCCCAGCCGTGCAGCAAAGCGACGATCAACTCATCAAGTTCGACCACGCCCAAGTGCTGCTGGCCGCCGCCCAGGCCCACGCCGACCAACCCGCCGAAAAAGCCAAATTCTTAGCCCTTGCCACCCGCCAATTGGAGTCCATGCCCGCCAGCCTCAAGCGCGTGAAAAGCGCTGTGTTGCTTCGGCAAGAAATTGCGGCGGAAATGGCCAAGCGCTGAGCGTTTGATCGCTATGTTTTATATAGCAATAGAACAAGGAAATACATGGACAGAAGCGGGATTTATCCTCAGTTTTGCCTGATGAGGGTCATGCCTCAGATGAACCCGCCCCGTTCGGGCTGAGCTTGTCGAAGCCCTAGGGTGGGATTCGCCGGAGAGGGATCATGCGACGGATGCGCCACCACTTCCGTTCGGGCTGAGGGTATCGAAGCCTTCCCCTAGGCCCTTCGATACCTCAGGGCGAACGGAGATATTCGCTGTCTGAGGCATGGTCCTAAACAGGCAGTTTTGTTATCAGTTTTGCCTGATTAGGATCATGCCTCAGATGAACCCGCCCCGTTCGGGCTGAGGTATCGAAGCCTTCCCCTAGGCCCTTCGATACCTCAGGGCGAACGGAGATAGTCGCTGTCCGAGGCATGGTCCTAATCAGACAGTTTTGTTACTTGAATAGCTTTTGAGCGGCTTTTGAAGCTCACGGTGCAGTTGCTGTGCGAAGCGGGCGAGCATCTGCCCCGTTACGCAACTATCTGTACAATCAAAAACGAATCGCTGTACAGAATGCGATTGGAGCACGCCATGCAAGCCGAACCTCTGAGCGGCCAAGTCTCGTTTACCGAACTGCGCAGCCATGCCAAGGCCTACTTTGATGCGGTGGAATCAGGCAGCACCGTGCGCGTGACCCGAAACGGATTGCCGATTGCGGAGATCGTGCCGATTCGGCCCCGCACCCCGGCCTGGAAGCGGGCCGCCACGCCGATCAAGCTGGCAGGCCCGAGCCTGAGCGCCGAACTGCTGGCCGACCGCGAAGCCTCGGCATGAGGCTCTTTTTGGACACGTCGGCCCTGGCCAAACGTTATGTGGCCGAGGACGGATCAGACGCGCTGGCGGCGCTGTGCGAAAAAGCCGACGAATTGCTCGTGAGCGCGATTTGCTGGCCCGAGCTGATTTCCACGCTGTCGCGCTTGGTGCGGGAAAAACGCCTCTCCAAAGCCAACTACAGAAAAATCAAGGCGCAGGCCACCGCCGATTGGGTGGACATGCGCATTTGTGAACTGAACCCCGGCGTGCACGACGCCGCCACCTCGCTGCTGGAAGCACATCCGCTGCGAGCAATGGATGCCCTGCACATTGCCTGCGCCCTGCTGGCCAAGCCAGACCAATTTGCCAGCGCTGACCAACGGCAGCTCGATGCCGCCAAAAAAGCCGGGCTCAATGTTGTCGCGCTCGCGTAAGCGCACCATGTAAAAAGAGCCGATTTCGGCGCTATCATTGGCTCCAATTTAATCTCAATTAAAGCCCCTCCATGGAAACCCTGCTGACCGATTTGACTGTGAGCATGAGTGACTTCAAGCGCAATCCAGCCAAGGTGTTGCGCGACGCGCAGGCGCAACCGGTGGCCGTGCTCAACCACAACAAAGCAGCGTTTTACATGGTGGACCCGGTGTTGTTTGAAGCCTTGTTGGACGAAGTCGAAGACATGCAACTCATGCCGCTGCTCAAGTCGCGGATCGCCAGTGCAGCCAAAGGCAACTACACGGTGGTGGACGTTGACGCAGTCTGACGCGGGCAGCGCCAGTGCCAAACCTGCCTCGTACCGGCTTGCGTTTGAGACCGATGCCCGCACGGAGTGGGACAAGCTGGACGGCGCGATCAAAGAGCCCTTGCGCAAGCTCTTAAAGAAGCGCCTTGAGCAACCCCATGTTCCCAGCGCGGCGCTGCGCGGAGGCTTGGCTAACTGCTACAAAATCAAACTCTTGAAGCTTGGCTATCGATTGGTTTATCAAGTGATCGACGATCAACTCATCGTGCTGGTGATCTCTGTGGGGCGGCGTGACAAAAATGCGGTGTACGAAGCGGCGCTCAAGCGGATCAGCAAGCCGCAAAGGACTGTTGGGTGAACGCCAAACCCCGCCTCTGCCTCACGGTCGGCATCACAGGCCACCGGGCGCACAAGCTGGCGCCTGAGCGGGCCGATGCGCTGGGCCTGGAGGTGCAGCAAACGCTGGCTCAGCTTGGCAGCAGCTTGCAGGCCGTGGCTGCGGCGCACGGGCATGTGTTTGCAAGCGACGCGCCGCAACTGCGGCTGGTGACGGCGCTGGCCGACGGTTCCGACACGCTGGTGGCCCAAGCCGCCTTGGCCGCAGGCTGGCGCGTGGACGCGTGCCTGCCCTTTGCCCGCGACGAATACGCCACCGACTTTGCTGCTGGCCCGCATCGAGACGACTATTTCGACTTGCTGGCACGTAGCACCGCATGCTTTGAATTGCCCGGCAAGCGTGAACAGGCCCAAGCCGCCTACGAAGCCGTGGGCCGCTTGGTGCTGGAGCAGTGCGATGTGCTGCTGGCGCTGTGGGACGGCGACCCCAATCGCGGGCGCGGTGGCACATCGCGGGTGGTGGCCGATGCGGTGGCCAGGCACATTGCGGTGCTGCATCTGCACACCCACGAAGATTTGCCCACGCAACTGCTTTGGACGGGCCTGAGCGATGCCGAAATTGAGCAGCCCAGCGTAGAAATCGTGCCCCGTGCGGCGGCAAGCGACATGCTGCCCCAAGTGATCGCGGCGCTCACGATCCCGCCCGAGCATGCGGTGGATCAGCGCATGCTGCAACGGTTTTACAAGGAGCGTGCGGCCAAAAACACGCCTGCGTTGCCTTACCCTGCGCTTTTGGCTTTCACGGGCGTGCGGCCCTTGTCGCGCCGCGATTTCAAGCCCATGCAGGCCGAAGCCAGTGCGCAAGAGTTGGCCGCGCAGTTGGCCATCACGGGCCAGCCTGCGGCGTTCTCAGCAGGCTTGGTGCAGCGCTTTGGCTTGGCCGACACGGCGGGGGCCTACTTTGCGCAGATTTTCCGCTCGGGCTTTGTGGCCAACTTTGCGGTGGCGGCGGTGGCCGTGGTGTTGGCGTTGTCGGGCTTGCTGCTGCCCGCGTTCAAGCTGCCGATCATTTGCCTTGAGCTGCTGTGCGTGATGCTGATTTTGCTCAACACCCACGCAGGCAAGCACTATGGCTGGCACGAACGCTGGATGGATAACCGGCATTTAGCCGAGCAGTTGCGGGCCTTGGCCTTTACCAGCACCTTGGGCGATTTGAGCCTGCGCAGCCATTTGGCCCAAGCGGGCCACGATGCCGCCGCTGTGCCCGGCTGGGTGAGCTGGCTCTCTCGTGCCACGGCCCGCGAGACGGGTTTGCCCAACGTGCACGCCGACGCGGCGCACCTGGCCCGTGTGCGCGATGCGGCGCTCAAACTGATCACCGATCAAATGGCCTATCAACACAGCAACGCCGGCCGCATGCACAAGCTGGAACACCGCTTGCACCGCGCAGGCGAATGGCTTTTTGGCGGCACCATCGTGGCCTGCGTGGGCTGGATCGTGGCCAAACTCTCAGGCATGCCCATGGGCGTGGTGGGCACCGTGGGCGTGACGGAGATCGTCACCTTCGTCACGGCCGTGTTGCCTTCCATGGGTGCTGCGATTTACGGCATTCGCATGCAAGGCGACTTTGCCGGCGTGGCCTTTCGCGCCCACATGACGGCCACGCGCTTGGAGAGGTTGCAACGCGCCATGCAAACCGACCCGCTGGACTACCTGCGCCTCGATGCTCGCCTGCGCAACTTGGCCGACATCATGCTCACCGACGTATCAAGCTGGCGCACCACGTACCAGGCCCGGCCGCTGGCGCTGCCAGGGTGATTGCTCAAGGTTTGGCGGCCGACAGCAAAGCCTTGATTTGCCCGGCGGCTTCGGCGTTGCCGCTGGCTTCGTACAGCAGCACCAACTCTTCCAGTACGTAACGGTCGGTTTCGCCTTTGGTTTGCTTGTCAGTAAGCAGGGCTTCTTGCATGGCGAGCGCTTGCGAGTTGCGGCCCATCAAGCGCAGCACACGGGCTTGCATCCAACGGGCGACGTGGATGCCTTCGGCGTTGTTGGCGGCCTTGCGCAAACCTTCGGATTTTTCAAACTCTGCCAATGCCTCGGCGTAGCGGGCTTGCCGCTGCAGGGCATAGCCCAGGTTGTGGCGGATCGAGGCTTGCCAGCGTTGCGCATCGGGCTGCTGGCTTTCGGCTGAAACAGTCAAAGCCTCTCTGGCCACAGTTTCATTGGCTTCGGGCGAGTCGTCTACAAAGGCGAACATGTGGATCGCGTCGATGGCGAGGGCATCGAGCTGATGGGTTTTAGCGAGCGTTTTGGCTTTTTCAAACGCGCTGCGAGCTTGTGCTTTATCGGCTTCGGCCAAGGCTTTCAGCTCGTGCGTGCCGGAGGCAAACGTGCGGCCCCATTCGAGCGCGAAATGCACTTGTACGCGGGGCGTGGATTGCTGAACAAGGGCTTCGATGCTGCGCAGCTTGGCGCGCGCGGCATCAAAGTCTTTTCTGAGCCCAAAGCTGCGAGCAATTTGGGTGTGCAAGACGAGCGCGTCTTCAGCGCTTGCTGTCGGCAAGGCTGCTTCAAAGCGCTGCTGGCTCACAGCGGGATTGCCGAAATCCCAAAGGCTTCGCCAATCGAGGTCCTGGGCGACCGCCGGGCTCATCGCGAGCAGCGAGAAGCTGCTGATAACGCTACAAAATGCTTTCGAACACGCTTCGGATAGCATTTTCTCGCCGCTGTCCAGGTAATTGAAGCATTCAGTGATGCATTTTTCGTAGCAATCGTCAGATCTGCCGCAGTTGCGTAGGCTCGTCAGACGACGTTGGTAACTTCAGGGCACACCACGGTAGATTTCACCGCTCGGCGTCACTGCGTAAGGCACGCCCCTGCCGTCAACAGAAATCGCAGTGAAGGCCTTGCCGTCGCGCTTGGTCCAGCCTGAACCGTTCCATTTGTGAACATTTCCGTCGGTGCCAGCTATGAAGACGCTATCGCCTCCACCGATACCGATGTCAACGGCCGCACCCGGAAGTTGCTGCCAGTCGCGGCCCACCCATCGGTAAATGAGCCCCCGGTCGGAGACGCCCCAAGCGTCGCCGTTGGAATCCACAGCCAGACGATTCATGCCGCCGCCGATCAGTGTCCAGCCCGTGCCGCTCCAGCGGTAGACCTCGTTGCCCCCAGGCCTCTTTTTGGTAGACAAGCCCCAGGCTTGGCCGCTCGCGTTGACGGCGATGTCGACGAATGCACCTGGCAGCCCATCCCAGCCGCGCCCATTCCAGCGATAGATCTCGTTGTTTTTTGTTGCGACCCACGGCTTGCCCGCGCCATCCACAGAGATGCGCTGAGCCCCACCACCCACCAGCACCCACTGGTCACCTGCCCAGCGGTAGATCTCATTGCCTCCTTCACCAATCTGCTTTGCGCCAATCACCCAGACGGAGCCGTCGGCTCCGGCACCGATGTCCCGGGCGATTCCGGGCATCTTGTGCCAAATGGCTGGTTGCGCGTACTTTTCAGGGTTTTTGGCCCGATCGCTGGCCTCCATCACGTGGTTTAGCGACGACACGCCGATGGGATAAACATCGCCTGTCAGCATGCGCTGGCAGTCAACGAGATGCTGGCAAGCGAAGTTTCCAATCCTCAGCGGCGCCCCTTTTGCCAAACCAGAGTCCAGGCGCAAGATCACGTCGACCAATTTGCCTTCTACCAAACTGGCGTCGCAGGTGTGGCCGAATGTGCACCTGAATTCACCGATCACCAGGGTATTGCCATTTTCATACGCCGTCGAAGATATAGCTTTGGACATATCGACGTAGTGGAAGTTCGCTGCATCGAACTTCTCGCACGTCAGGTTGTAGAAATTGGGTGAGGCCCCCAGAGGTTGATTGGGCACACACAGCCTGTCGTCTCTCGGATCGCAAACTTCTGCGCTTTGTCCGCAAAGCCGCAGGGGAACTTTGCCGCACCTGCGCTGGAGCACATGCCCCGTAGCGTTGCGTTCAAACCAACACATGTTTCCACTGCCGCTCTGGCCAAACCAATAAACATCGGACCGCTGCGCAGGGCCGTCTTTGCCGTCGTAGCCACGGTTTTGTACATCTGAGCTGCACACGATTTCGCTGCTTTCGGGTTTGACCGGTCTGCACTTGGTTTCGCTGTAGACCGGGGTGGAAGCAATGCCGAAAGTCAGGGCAAAAGCCAAGCCAGCGAGGACACGGGAAAGGATCAACATAGGCACATTTACTTCGGGTTGTTCAGGCATCTGCGGGAGCGAGGCTTCCAGAGCGAGCGAATCTATCAAGCCGCCTCGGCGCGCGCAAGTTTAGTTAACTAAAAAGGCCGTCACAAGTCACGCTGGAGCCTCGCACTCGATGCTTTGAGACTCTCCGTAGACACTACGAGCCTTTGCATCGCCGCCAGATTTTTGGCAATGATGCAAGTTCGGCGGCCAGACAACTCGGTGATCAGCAGCCCATCAACAACCTCTGAACAGGCGGCCCAGCGTCTTTAAGCCAAGCAGCTGGAAGCTGGTACCGAAGTTTCAGCGCTTGATGCGTGAACTCATCATGATTTAAACGGTTACTGATACGTTTTATGCCGTAGTTTGGCCGCCAAACCGTAGCACGCCGTCGTTACCTAAACTCCGCCGCACTTCGCCCGCAAACCACAGCGCATGCAGGTGCGCCAAAGATTCGCCCATTGCAAAAGTGGTTTGGTGCAAATCCAGCTCGCGCTTGAACATGACTTTCAGCGCATCGGCTGCGCTGCACGGCTTTTCAGCGCAGGCCGCAAGCACCTCGGCCAGGCGATCTCGGTGGTGGGCGTGCAGTTGCGCAATGCGCTCGTGCGCGCCAGTGAAGGGCTTGCCGTGGCTGGGCAGCACGAGGGTGTTGGGCGGCAGCGGCGCGAAGCGGTCAATGCTTTGCAAAAACGCGGGCAGCGGGTTGCCCTCGGGCTCCACGTCGTACACGCTCACATTGGTGGAAATGCGGGGCAAGAGCATGTCGCCGCTGATGAGGATGGGCTGCTGATCCGCCCAGGCATCGCAATACAAGCTGATGTGCTCCGGCGCGTGGCCGTAGCCCGCGATGCAGCGCCAGGTTTTTCCACCGATGTCAAACGCGTCCCCATCGCGCATGCGGCGGTAGCTCATGGGCACGGCCGGCACCATGCTGGGGTAGTAGCCGGATCGGGCGCGGATTTTCTCCAAGTCATCCGGGTTGGTGAGGCCGTGCAGCGCAAAAAACGCGGCGGAGCGCTCGCCGCCAAAGCCTGTGGTGCTTTGGCAAGCCAGGCGGGCTGAGTGGTAATCGGTGGCACTCATCCACAGCGGCGCGTCAAACCGCTCACACAACCAATGCGCCAAGCCCACGTGATCGGGGTGCATGTGGGTGCAGATCACGCGCAGGATGGGCAGGCCTTGGAGCACATTGGCAATCACACCTTCCCACTGGGCGCGGGATTCTGGGCGGTCGATGCAGGTATCGATCAGGGTGTAGCCCTGTTTGCCCGCAAATTCATCCCGGATGAGCCAAAGATTGATGTGGTTCAGCGCAAAAGGCAGGCCCATGCGCAGCCAAAAAAGCCCAGGCGCAAGCTGCATCGCGCCGCCCGGCTCGGGCAGCGCATCGGCAAAGGGGTAAACCAGTTTGGCTTCGTCAGCATTCATCTTTTGTGGTGAAATCGTGTTGACGTTACGTAACGTCAATCCAAGGCAGTGTAGGCGCGCTTGCTCGCCCGATCTGTCGCACTCTTGTCTCGTGGAATTCGTTTTTGGCTGCTTCCACCCTCACCTACAGCATCAGCGATCTCGCGCAGGAATTTGACCTGACCACGCGGGCCATGCGCTTTTATGAAGACATGGGCCTCTTGCAACCTGCACGCTCTGGCCCGGGCGGGCGGCTGCGCGTGTACAGCGCACGCGACCGCACCCGCCTGAAGCTCACCCTGCGCGCCAAGCGCTTGGGGCTCAGCTTGGCCGAGGCCAAGGCGCTGATCGACATGTACGAAAGCCCGCGCGACACCGTGCCGCAGCTGCGTAAGTTTTTGGCCGTGCTGGCCACCCACCGCAGCGCGCTTGAAGGCCAATTGACCGAGCTGCATGCGCAGCTGGACGAAATCAAGATGCACGAAAAAGAAGCCCGGGGCTTGCTTGCCAAATCAGACAAGCCCGCGGAAAAGGTGGCAGAGAAGGTGGCGGCATGAGCACGGTGTTTGACCGCATCGCCGAGAGCTTCGCCCGCCAGGGCTTGATGACGCACTTGGGCGCGAAACTGCTGCGCGCCGAGGCTGGCGTTGTGGCGTTCGATCTGCCCATGAGCGAACGCGTCACGCAGCAGCAAGGCGCGTTTCACGGCGGCGCGGTGTCAGCGCTTGCCGATATCGCCTGCGGCTACGCGGCCCTCACCCAAGCGCCCGAAGGCATGGAAGTCACAAGCGTGGAATTCAAAATCAACTTCATCTCCGCAGCACGCGGCGACAGGATCGAGGCGCAGGGCAAAGTACTCAAAGCGGGCCGAACCCTGGCGATTGCCCAAGCCGAAGTCTTTGACCACCGAGAAGGCAAACCCGTGCTCTGCGCCGCCATGCAAGCCACGATGATTTACGTGGCGAAGACCTATTGAGAGTCGAGGAATCCGTTTTGAACGCAAAGTTCGCAAAGAAAACGCAGAGTTCGCGGAGTCAATCCAGCAACCGAATATTATGTTTTTTGTAGCATCAAACATTGAAAACAACTGGACAGACGTTCAAAATCGCTTGAAAAATGGCTTTCAACCGCCCTTGGCTGCCCCCTTTGCGCCCTTCGCGCTGATTTCGCGCCCTTTGCGTTCAAAAACTTCCCCAACCCCCTAACCGAAGCCCAACCCATGAACCTCCCCGGACTTAACTTTCAGCTTGGTGAAGACATTGATGCGCTGCGCGATGCGGTGCGCGAATTTGCGCAGGCCGAGATCGCACCGCTGGCGGCCAAGACCGATCAAGACGACCAGTTCCCCATGCACCTTTGGCGAAAGATGGGCGAAGTGGGCGTGCTCGGCATCACGGTGGAAGAAGAATACGGTGGCGCGGGCATGGGCTACCTGGCCCACATGATTGCGATGGAAGAAATCAGCCGTGCATCGGCCTCCATTGGGCTTTCTTACGGCGCGCATTCCAACTTGTGCGTGAACCAAATCCGGCGCAACGGCACACCCGAGCAGCGCACCAAATACCTGCCCAAGCTCATCAGCGGCGAGCATGTGGGCGCGCTCGCGATGAGCGAGCCGGGCGCTGGGTCCGACGTGATTTCGATGAAGCTCAAAGCTGAATGGAAGGAACCAAGCGCAGCCGGAGGGGGCTACTACTTGCTCAACGGCTCCAAGATGTGGATCACCAATGGGCCTGATGCCGACACGATGGTGGTGTATGCCAAAACCGAGCCCGAAATGGGCGCGCGCGGCATGACGGCCTTCATCGTTGAGAAAGGCATGCCAGGCTTTTCCACCGCGCAAAAGCTCGACAAACTCGGCATGCGCGGCTCGCACACGGGCGAGATGGTGTTCAAAGACGTGGAAGTGCCCGCCAGCCACATCATGGGCGGCCTGGGCAACGGCGCAAAGGTGCTGATGAGCGGCCTGGATTACGAGCGTGCCGTGCTCGCCGCCGGGCCAATCGGCATCATGCAAGCGGTGATGGACAACGTGATTCCCTACATCCACGACCGCAAACAGTTTGGCCAAAGCATCGGCGAATTCCAGCTCATCCAAGGCAAGGTGGCCGACATGTACACCCTGCTGCAGGCCGCACGCAGCTATTGCTACACGGTCGGCAAAAACTTGGATTCACTCGGCACCGAGCACGTGCGCCAAGTGCGCAAAGACTGCGCTGCGCTCATCCTGTGGTGCGCCGAAATGGCGACAAAAATGGCAGGTGACGGCATCCAGATTTTTGGCGGCAATGGCTACATCAACGAATACCCGCTCGGCCGCCTGTGGCGCGATGCCAAGCTGTACGAAATCGGCGCAGGCACCAGCGAAATCCGACGCATGCTGTT
>JAAFHN010000159.1 GCA_013298415.1 Comamonadaceae bacterium | reverse complement strand
CAAGTGCTTGTCTAGGCAGTTGGCGGAAGCGTTGAGCTGGCCGTCTTCAAACCATTTGTAGAAGGGTGCGTTCTTCTCGTTCAGGGTTTTGGTGAAAGTTTTATCCCACACCAAGTTTTCGCGGGCAAGCCGTGCCCAGGTGCCCTCAAAGTCTTCGTCGAATTTGGCACACATGGCCTTGTAGCGCGCCATGCTCTCGATGCGCGAGCGCTTGGCCGCCGCCGCTTTGGGCTTGAACACGCGGTTTTCAACCAATACCGATTCGATGGCTTGAGACATGTCTATCCTCGGGTAGCTTTTGGAAATACTGGGAATCAAAAATCCGCGCGACTGTGCGGCGCGCGTCTGACGGTGCGCTGACATTGTGCAAAAGGGCAAGAAGCTTTGTCGGCGTGTGTGCATGCCAAAATCCGAGGGTTTGCTCTAGGACAACGCTCAACACATGAAACCCACCGACCTCACCCGCCCGATGCGGCCCCTGCCGAATCTGATTTTTGCCAGCCGCTGGCTGCAAATGCCGCTCTACTTGGGCCTGATCTTGGCGCAGGGTGTGTACGTGTGGCACTTCTTCTTGGAGCTGTACCACCTGATTTTTGCGGCCATGGGCAGCCAAGCCGACATCGATGCCCTGGTGAAGAGCATCGGCTACGTCTCCGATGCCAAGCTGACGGGCCTGAACGAAACGGTCATCATGCTGGTCGTGCTGGCGCTGATCGATGTGGTGATGATCTCCAACTTGCTCATCATGGTGATCGTGGGCGGCTACGAGACTTTTGTGAGCCGCATGAATTTGGAAAACCACCCGGATCAGCCTGAGTGGCTGAGCCATGTGAACGCCAGCGTGCTGAAGGTCAAGCTGGCCACCGCCATCATCGGCATCTCGTCGATCCATCTGCTCAAAACCTTCATCAACGCAGCGAACTACACCGAGAAGGTGCTGATGTGGCAAACCATCATCCACGTGGTGTTTTTGCTGAGCGCCATGGCCATTGCCTACACCGATAAATTGATGAGCCACAGCGATCACAAAACCCGCATGCTCGATGGCCGCGCGAAAGACGACCACGCCTGAACCCAGCCCGGAGCCCCTCATGACCACCATCAAAGCCCAAGACCTGATTGAGACGATTGCCGGCGCCATTCAGTTCATCAGCTACTACCACCCCACCGACTACATCGCCCACCTCGCCCGCGCCTACGAGCGGGAGCAAAGCCCTGCAGCCAAGGACGCGATTGCGCAGATCTTGACCAACAGCCGCATGAGCGCGGAAGGCCACCGCCCGATTTGCCAAGACACCGGCATCGTGAATGTGTTTTTGAAGGTGGGCATGTGCGTGCGCTTTGAGGGCATTGATGACTTGGAAGCCACCATCAATGAAGGCGTGCGGCGCGGCTATTTGCACCCCGACAACACGCTTCGCGCAAGCGTGGTGGCCGATCCGCACTTCGCCCGCAAAAACACCAAAGACAACACGCCTGCGGTGATCAACGTGCAGTTGGTGTCTGGCGACAAGCTCGACATCACCGTCGCAGCCAAGGGCGGCGGCAGTGAAAACAAAACCAAGTTTGTGATGCTCAACCCCAGCGACAGCTTGGTCGACTGGGTTGTGAAAACTGTGCCGCTCATGGGCGCGGGCTGGTGCCCGCCCGGCATGCTGGGCATTGGCATTGGCGGCACGGCTGAAAAAGCCATGCTGCTTGCCAAAGAGTCGCTCATGGAAGACATCGACATGTACGAGCTGCAAGCCAAGGCCAGCAGCGGCACAACACTCACGCAGACCGAAGAGCTGCGATTGGAGTTGTTTGAAAAGGTGAACAACCTCGGCATCGGCGCACAAGGCTTGGGCGGCTTGACCACCGTGCTCGACGTGAAGATTGCGATGTACCCCACCCACGCGGCCAGCAAGCCCGTGGCGATGATCCCCAACTGCGCGGCAACCCGCCATGCGCACCTGGTGATGGACGGGTCTGGCCCCGTCTATTTGGACGCCCCCAGCCTCGACTTGTGGCCCAACGTGAACTGGACGCCAGACGTGAAAAAGTCCAAGCGCGTGGACTTGAACGCGCTGACCAAGGCCGAAGTTGCGAGCTGGAATCCGGGGGATACGCTGCTGCTCAACGGCAAGATGCTCACAGGCCGAGATGCCGCGCACAAACGCATTCAAGACATGCTCGCCAAGGGTGAAAAGCTGCCCGTGGACTTCACCAACCGCGTGATTTATTACGTCGGCCCCGTTGACCCCGTGCGCGATGAAGTCGTTGGCCCAGCGGGCCCCACGACTGCCACGCGCATGGACAAGTTCACCGAAATGATGCTGGCCGAAACCGGCTTGATCGCCATGATCGGCAAAGCCGAACGCGGGCCTGTGGCCATTGAAGCCATCAAAAAGCACAAAAGCGCCTACTTGATGGGCGTGGGCGGCGCGGCCTACCTGGTTTCCAAAGCCATCAAAGGCGCAAAAGTGCTGGGCTTTGCCGATCTCGGCATGGAAGCCATCTACGAGTTCGACTTGGTGGACATGCCTGTGACGGTTGCCGTCGACTCAAGCGGCACCAGCGCCCACATCACCGGCCCAGCCGAGTGGCAAAAGCGCATTGCAAGTGGTGAATTCAAAGGCATTGCCGTTGCTGCGGGCTGATTGCCGCCTCAGCGGCTGATGTCGAATAACTCCTTTTTTGATAGCGACAGATACTTATTTCACCAGGACAGTGGGGTGATTTTTCATCAAATCTGCCCTCCAAACATGCAAAACGACCTCCCAGCACTGCCCACATTCAAACCAGGCCGCTACCGCCACTACAAGGGCAACGATTACCGGCTGCTCGATGTGGTGCGCCACAGCGAAACGCTGGAGCCGATGGTGCTGTATCAACCGCTCTACGAAGGCTCCACGCTCTGGGTGCGGCCTGCGGGCATGTGGAGTGAGCGGGTGATGGTGGATGGGCGGGAAGTGGAGCGGTTTGCTTGGGTGGGAGAGTGATTTCTACCTGTTTTTTATATTTTTTCAAATGTAGGTAGAAATTCATTAAAATCAGTGGCTTATGATTTTTCAGCCGCATGATTTCATTGCTTATTCTGTTGACGCGCAGCGCGTCTCGGCCAATTTAGAACAAAGCTACAGCGCTTGGCTCGATGCGGAGCGTGAGCACCTGGCGCTGCCTTCCACGATGTTTTGGGCGCAAAAGCCGCCCTACGAATACCTCACCAGCAAAAGCGCCGATGGCAAAACGACGTCCAGCCACGGGGCGAGGTCTGCCGAAACCGAAGCCGCGTTCGAGCAATTCACCGAAGCCAAGGCCGCTGCAGAAATCCGCCGCAAGAGCATCGCGGCACAAGTGAACGAGCGATCTCGGCTGGCGCGCACGCGTGCGCTGCGCCTGCCCGTTTTGCCCGAGCAACCTGGCCGAATCCTCAGAGCGCTTGATTTGAATGACCTGCTGGGCACCGATGTGCTGCTGGTCGGCACCAATGCTTTTTTGGCCTACGAGATGGCTTGCGGCGCGCGATTTCCCACTGGCGCGGAAAGCACCGAAGACTTTGACCTCACCTGGTGCCGCGACACCAAAGCCGCGCTCGCCTTGATGCCACCCAGCGCTGCGGCTGGCGCACCGCCCGCAGCCCAGCGCACATCGCTGCTCAAGGCCCTGCGCACGGTCGACAAAACCTACCGCATCAACCCCCGCAAGCCCTACCAGGCGCTGAACGCTGCCAACTACGAGGTAGAGCTTTTGGCCGCTCCCAGCACGCACCCTGTGCCACAAAACCAGGGCTTCGATCCGATGGCAACCCTCACCGAGCAAGAGTGGCTGCTGATGGGCCGGCCGCTCAGCATCGTGATCGCCACAAGCGACAACCACGCCGCAGCACTGGCTGTGCCCGATCCGCGCTACATGGCGCTGCACAAGCTTTGGCTCGGCCACAAAGCCGAGCGCAATCCATTCAAAAAAGACAAAGACCTTCGCCAAGGCGCTGTGCTGATGGCAGCGGTGCAACACCGAATGCAATCGAGCTACCCACTCAACATCGACTTCGTCCTGGACCTCCCCGCCGACCTGCGCCCCACATTCGATGCCTGGTGCGCCCGCACGGGCTTCGTACCGCTGGCTTAAGAGGCATTTTCGGTCGTTTTCCCCGGATTAAGACCATACCGCAGATGCGCCAACCCGTCCGTTCGGGCTGAGCCTGTCGAAGCCCCTGGCGATGCCCAACGACCAAGCTCAGGGCGAACGGGTTTGTATCTGAGGCATGGTCCTAATCAGGCGGTTTCCCAGCACTGTCATAGTATTTATTGCATTTGTTGCTATTCTTTTGTGAGTGGATCGATTGCGAACAGAGCCAGCGCAAACGCCTTTGCCGCCGCGTTCCCCGCCTCCTGCGGGGCCAGCAAATACACATCGCCGCTCCAGTCGGCTTCTTGCTCACCCAGGCGCAGCTCCACCACGCGCACGGCATCGGCGCGCTGCTCGGCAAGGCTTTTGGGCGTGAAGGCGATGCCAAGGCCTGCGGCCACCAGGTTCAGCATGGCGGGCACTTCCACCACTTCTTGCACCACTTTGGGCGCAAAGCCTGCGTCCACGCAGGCTTGCAGGCTGCGCTTGGCGAATCGGCTTGAATCGCGCTTGAGCATCACGAAATCTTGGTTGCGCAAATCCGCCACCTCCACGCTGGCGCGGCCTGCGAGCGGATGCGAAAGCGGCACAGCAAGCGCCACCGTATCGGCCCAAAGCAGCGTGGCCTGCAAATCGGCGGCATGCGCAGGCATGCGGGCCAGGCACAGGTCAATTTGGCCGGATCGCAGCGCATTCAGCTGCTCGGCGGGGGCCATTTCAAAGAGCAACACTTCCACCTCTGGCCGCGCTGCGCGAAAGGCTTGCAGGCGCGCAGGCAGCGGCCCCAAAAAATGCGAGCCCGACAAACCCATGCGCACCTGGCCCGCCAAGCCTCGGCCAAGTGCCTGCACGTGTTCGCGCGCCTCCACCAGGCGGCCCAAGATCGCCCTGGCATGCCCCAGCAGCGCCCGGCCCGCATCGGTGAGCGCCACGCTGCGCGAGGTGCGCTCAAAAAGACGCACGTCCAGCTCGTCTTCCAGCGCGGCGATGTGATAGCTCAGCGGCGGCTGGCTCAGGTGCAAGCGCGCAGCGGCGCGGGTGAAGCTCAATTCCTCGGCAAGAGCCACGAAGTAGCGCAGTTGGCGGATGTCCATTGATCTGATTTTTAGATGAATCAGATGAAATTATGTATTGGCCTTGCATGATGAGCATGCATACGATCTCGCCGCATGAAGACTACCCACCGCATCGGCCTCATCGTGCCCAGCAGCAACACCACGATGGAAACCGAAATTCCGGCCATGCTGCGCGATCGCGAGCTCATGTTGCCGGATCGCTTCAGCTTCCACGCGAGCCGCATGCGCATGCAGACCGTGAGCAAGGCCCAGCTTGCTGCGATGGATAAAGAATCCGACCGCTGTGCAGTGGAGCTTTCAGACGCGCAGGTGGAGGTGATGGGCTATGCCTGCTTGGTGGCCATCATGAGCCAAGGCAAGGGCTATCACCGCAGCGCCCAGGCCAGGCTGCAAGCTGTGGCGAACTCAGGCGGTGGAGCCACGCCGCTGGTGAGCAGCGCCGGGGCCTTGGTGGAAGGCCTGCAGGCGATGAAAGCCTGGCGGGTAAGCATCATCACGCCCTACATGCGGCCCCTCACGCAAACCGTGATCGACTATTTGGGTCATGAAGGCATCGAAGTGATCGACAGCCTCTCGCTGGAAATCGACGACAACCTCGCAGTCGGCAGGCTCGATCCCAAAAACCCAGCCAACTTGTGGAAGCGGCTCAACGTGCGCGGCGCAGATGCCATCGTGGCCTCAGCCTGCGTGCAAATGCCATCGCTTGCCTCGGTTGCGATGATCGAAGACGCAAGCGGCCTGCCCGTCGTCACCGGGGCCACGGCCACCACCTGGGCGATGTTGAGGAGCCTTGGACTGGCCGGAAAGGTGCCCAATGCCGGCGCGCTGCTGTCTGGGCGTTACTGAAGAGGCTACTGAAGCCGCTTCTAGGCCTTTTCAAACCATTTTTTCAAGTCATTTACCCTGATTAGGATCGTGCCTCAGATGAACCCACCCCGTTCGGGCTGAGGTATCGAAGCCTTCCCCTAGGCCCTTCGATACGGCACGTACCCTGTCCTGAGGTATCGAAGGATCAGGGCGAACGGAGATAGTCGCTGGCTGAGGCATGGTCCGAGTCAGGTCATTTACCGCCACTGTCCTGGTGAACTAAGCACTTGTTGCTAACATTTTTGAAAACATCGTTCAAACCATGAAACCCATCATTCCTCTGCTCCTTGCCCTCGCCACCAGCGCAGCGCTTGCCCAATCCCC
>JAAFHN010000328.1 GCA_013298415.1 Comamonadaceae bacterium | reverse complement strand
GTGATCCACGCGGGGCAAGAGCGCCGTGCCAAACATCTTGCGGTTGGCAGGTATTCCGCCCACGCTCATGCCGCCAAAGCCCACGCCGTGGTAGCCCTTTTCGCGGCCAATGAACACATTGCGATGGCCTTCGCCGCGCGCGCGGTGGTAGGCGAGTGCCACTTTGAGCGAGGTGTCTGCGGCTTCACTGCCTGAATTGCAAAACAGCACGCGGTTCAAGTCGCCCGGGGCCATGGCCGCGATGCGGTCTGCGGCGGCAAAGGCTTTGTCGTTGCTGGCTTGAAAGGCGGTTGCGTAGTCGAGCGTGTCGAGCTGGGCCTTGATCGCTTCGTTGATCGGCTTTCGGTTGTGCCCCGCACCCACGCACCACAGGCTTGAGATGCCATCCAGCACTTTTTTGCCATCGTGGGTGGTGAAGTGCATGCCATCTGCCGCCACAAACACGCGCGGGTTTTTCGCGAAATGCCGATTCGGTGTGAACGGCAGCCAGTGGTGATCCATCGTGAAGTCGGTGTAGGCCATGTTTGTCTCCTGTGGGGTCTGTACGAAGCCATTTTGCAGCATTTTGAGCTGTCTGTCCTGGTGTTTGTTGCATTTGATGCTATGAATAGCGTAGTGAAGCATTGGGTCCGCGCGAAGCCCTTGCGGCACTCCGTCGCGTCAAACCCGGCTTCGTCGCGCAAGACCCTCGCTCGTCGCAAGCCGCGGTGCCGCGCCATCGGGCTGCGGCACACTGCGCCCATGTTTACGCCAGCCCTCCATGCCACTGTGCCCGCCCCAAGAGGATTGCTCGATCCTTGGCGCACGTGGCGGGGCACCTTGGCGATGGCAGTCCTGATGTGGCTGTGTTTCGTGCTCTTTTGGTGGGCGATCTCCGGCTTCAAGCTGGGCCGCCTGGTGCGCACGGGGCCCTGGGAGTTGACGTTTTTGGGGCTGGGCTGTCTGTTCATCCATGCCTTCATTCACCGGGGCAGATCGCTGTGGCCGCAGGAGCCGACGGTGGCTCAAGTGGTGTTTGGCGGCTTTTGGCTCAGCGGAATCATCATTGGCTTGGGAGGGTTTTTTCAGTTCCTCACGCCCAGCTGGGTTTATCCGCGCACAGGTGGGTTCACGCATGCGAGCAATGGGTGGATGTTGTCGGCTGTGTTTTCGCCGCCTTGGTTCGTTTTGGTGCTGGCTTCGCTGGACATGCGGCTCTCAGCGCTGGAGCCTGGGCGAGAGGCGCGCATGCGTGCCGCCCTGATGGCGCGCCGAGCCGAGCGCGATGCACAGCCCCAAAGCAGGCTGGGTCGCCTGTGGCGCAGCTTTCTTTCCAACCTCTCTTGGCAGCAAAGCGTGGATGCCAACAGCAAGCCCTTGGCGGTGTTCACCTGGCCGCGCGTGCTCACGCGCACCGTGATCGACTCTGTGCTGGTGTTTGTGGCGGTGGGTGTTTTGGTCAGCCTCCTCATGGCGATGGGCGTGTTTGGCGATGCCAGGGAAACCAAGCGGCTCTTTGAAGAGTTCGAGCAGGCCAATTCGGGCTGGGCTGACTACGTGTTGGGCGCGGCGATGGTGGCCGTTGGCTCTTGGCTGCTCGCACTCGCCCGGCGCTTTGCACCCTGGGTGAACCATGCCAGCAATGCGGCGATTGCCCTGGTGCTCGTTGGCCACATCGGTGTGGCTGTGGCGGCTGCTGCGTTCACCAACAGCGTGCCTGGCCTGCCCTGGGTCACCTACATGAACACCCTGATTTGCTTGGCTTGCGCGCTGCCGCCGATCCAGCACCTGCTGGCCCGCACCCGCGCCATCGACGCCGAGCGCCGCAGCCAAGAGGAGCGCGAGCGCATCGCAGCCGAGGGCCAGCGGGCGCTGGCCATTGCCGACTTGAAAGCCCTGCAAGCCCAAATCGAGCCGCACTTTCTCTACAACACGCTCGCCAATTTGCAGCTCTTGATTCGCCACGATGCAGGCAAGGCCGACGCGATGGCGGGCCACCTGATCGACTACTTGCGCGCTCGCTTGCCCGCCATGCGCGCGCCCACCACCTCGCTTGCCCAAGAGCTCGACATGGTGGCCAGCTACTTGGCTTTGCTTCAAATTCGCATGGGCCAGCGCCTGCAATTCAGCATCGATTTGCCGAGCGATTGCGCCCAGGCCCAAGTGCCGCCGCTTGCGGTGATGACGCTCGTGGAAAACGCCATCCAGCACGGCTTGGAGCCCAAGCGCGGCGGCGGTAGTGTGCAGATTTCAGCCGCGCGCGATGGGGAATGGCTGAGCGTGCAGGTGGCCGACACCGGTGTCGGTTTGGGCGCATCCCCACGCGCAGGCTCCGGCGTTGGCCTGGGCAACGTGCGCGAGCGGCTGCGCTTGATGCATGGCCCAGCCACCGATGCCAGCGGCCAAACCGCGCGGGTAGATTTGAGCGCCAATGAACCTTGCGGCACGCGAGCCGCGCTGCACCTGCCCTTCATCTCCGCTGAGACACCCTCCCAAGCCGCACCGAGCGCCTGAGCATGCCCAAAATCCTGATCGCCGAAGACGAAGACCTGATCCGCACCGAAATGCAGCGCTTGGTCAGCACCCACTGGCCCGAGGCGCAAATCGTGGCCTTGGGCGAAGACGGCGCACACGCGCTTGAACTGTGGCACGAGCACAAGCCCGATGTCGCGTTTTTAGACATCCAAATGCCGGGCATGACTGGGTTGGAAGCCGCCCGAGCAATGACCGACGCCGACGCCAGCCGCACGCAAATCGTGTTCGTGACCGCCTACGACCAGCATGCACTGGCTGCCTTTGAAGCCGGTGCGGTGGACTATTTGCTCAAACCCGTGCAGGCCGCCAAATTCGAGGCTGTGGTGCGCAAATTGCAGCAACGCATGCAGGCCGCGGCCTCGAGCAACTCACCCGCGCTCCCCGCCAACCTCGCTGAGGTGCTGGCCAAACTCGCGCCCAAGCAGGCGCTCAAATGGCTCACCGCATCCAGCGGCCCGCACATCAAATTGATCGCCATCGAAGACGTGATCTATCTGCAAAGCGACCATAAATACACCCGCATCGTCACGGCACAAGGCGAAGCCTTTGTGCGCAAAAGCCTGAAAGAACTGCTCGATGAGCTGGATGCCGACCAATTCCAGCAAGTGCACCGCTCCACCGTCGTGAACCTCAAAGCCGTGAGCGGCATCCAGCGCGACGGCACAGGCCGAGGCACGCTGCGCTTCAAAGCCATCAGTGAAGAAGTTGACGTGAGCGCAGCCTTTTTGGGGCAGTTCAGGCCGATGTGAGACGGCGCTTGCTTGGGGCTCAGTGCAAGAACCACAGCATCGCGCCCATCAGCACCCATTGGCACAACACGGTGCCGATGTGCGCGACTTGGCGCACCGGCAACTTGCGCGCAAAGATGGCCCATGCGTGAAGCAGTCGCGCTGCCACAAAAACTACCGCCACAGACCCGAGCAGGGCATGGGGAATCTTGCACAACTCGGCGATCAGCAACAGCAAGAGAAAAAGCATGACCTGCTCCAGCGCATTGCCGTGCGCGCGAACCGCCACTTCCAGATCTTTGTGGTTGCCGCTGCCAAAGCTCACCCGGTGGCGAATGCGCAGGCGCGAGACGTTGATGGACAGGGCAGTGAGCAAAAGCCCGCAAGCGCAGGCCGTGAGGGCGGATGTGATGACCATGGCCTTTGACCGTATTGATGAACTTACGGCGTAAGTCTAGCAGTAATTCTTACGCTGTAAAGTCTCGCTCAAACCGCTTTGCTGCCGCATGCCAAAAAAACCTTCACCCAGCCCATCACGCACGCCCCTCACGCCCGAGCGAATCGCTGAGGCAGCACTTGCGCTGATCGAGCAACACGGCCTGGAGGCCTTCAGCACCCGCCGCCTGGGCCAGGCGCTCGGCTGTGAGGCCATGAGCATTTACCACCACTTTCCGAGCAAGGCCCATGTGCTCGATGCACTCGTGGATCGGGTGTTGACCGAGCTTGTCATCGCACCCCATTC
>JAAFHN010000034.1 GCA_013298415.1 Comamonadaceae bacterium | reverse complement strand
TCTGATCTTGAAATCTCAGCCTGGCCGAGGCACGAGCTTCAAAATGCGGCTGCCTCGTGGCGCATTGGCCGATGCGCCTTTCGCCCTGCAAGCTGCCCAATCGCAAGCCTTGCAGCCCGCTGCGGGTGGCCTGGTGCTTGTGATCGACGACGACGCAGCCAACCGCGCCGCGATGGCCTCGCTGCTGGCCGCTTGGGGCTACACCACGCTGTGCGCAGACGGCTTGGCAGACCTCACGCCGCAGATCATGCAACTGCGCGAGCCCCCGGTGCTGCTCATCAGCGATTTGCGCCTGCGTGGTGCAGAGCGGGGCACGGAAGTGGTGGCGCAATTGCGAGAGATGTTCAATACCGACTTGCCGGCAATCATCGTGTCTGGCGACACCGCGAAAGAGCGAGTGCAAGAGGTGGGTGCAAGCGGCCTGCAACTGCTCAGCAAGCCGATCAGCGAGCAAACTTTGCGGGCAGCGGTTGCCGAAGCGCTGAAGTCGGCAGCGTCGGCAAGCTGACGCGAACGCAGGTACCGATACCAGGTATCGGCCCTTCAGTACCGTTGTGCAAGATGGGGTGGCTCCCTAGAGTACTTGGTACTAAGGAGCACTTCATGCTGAAACTTTTTCTTCGACACCTCGCCTTGCTTTTTTGTCTCGCGGCATGCGCGGGTCACGCTCAAGCTCAGAGCACCGAATCCAGCCGCGCGAACTTCATGAACGCCAGGGGCGTGCAGGATCCCTTCGCGCTCGTGGCCAATGGACTCAACGCCGCACCAAACCACTTCATGCGCGAATTCGCGGGGCTTGTGCAGATCAACGTGTCGAGCACGCAAATCTCGGGCAACGGAGCGTTTTTCACGGTGTCTGGCACGTTTGACCTGCAAAGCCTTGGGAACGCGCTTGCCAACAACAGGCTCAATTTACCGCCTGCTTCAGCAGGGTTTCGTAAAGCAATGCAGGGCGCGACATCCATGATGGGTCAAGTCAAACTGCAGAACGCACAGGCGCTACCGTTTTCGCTCACCTTCAGCGGCAATGCGGACAACGCTGGCGGCTCGGCTGTGCTCACACTGCCGCTCGTCACTGAAAAGTTTCAGACTTCGGCGCTGCAAAAGGTAGGCACGACGCTCGGCTCCACGGGCTTGAACTTGGTCTTTACGATCAGCAGGGCAGGCATGAGCCCGGTGGGTTTGAGCGTGGGTGGCAGTGGAAATCTTTTTGTGCTGCCTTCGTCTCACGATTTCTGGGTTCGGCTCTCGCCGATTCTGTCGCTCGATGCCACGGGTGGCCTTACCGTGGGCAGCAGCATTTCGGGCTCTTGCGGCACGCGAAACTTCGATGAAGCGGTACGCAGCGCTTGCGATGCGAGCTGGGACGTGTTCGGTCTGGGCATGCTGTCCACCAAAGGCGGCTCGTTCCTGCCGACCTTTGACTTGAAAGGCAACATCTCGGCCGTGACGGCCAGCATCAAAGATGGTCGTTTGGGCGGTGTGTTGGCAGTGGATGGGGCCCTGGTTCTTGACGTCGATGCCACGCCGGGCGCGGGCTTGGTGCTCAACACCACCGCTGGCGCTGGTGTGCAGGACACGCTCAGAGCGCTGACTGGAAAGGCCAACAACCCCGCCATGACCAAGCTGAGGAATGCGGTGGACAAGATTCCCGGCGTGAGCGGCATGACACTCTCCCAGTCCATGGAGATCGTGGTAGCGCCGTTTGGGTTTGTGTATGAGAAGCACAACATCACCGGCAGCATGTACAAGTACGCGACCACCGTCGAGGCATCAGGCGCTCGGCTCGGCTTTTCGCAAGAACTCACCGGCGACGTGGTGGGTGTGCTTCGGGGCGTTAGGGGAGCAGCACCACAGGGAAGCATG
Source organism: Comamonadaceae bacterium (assembly GCA_013298415.1). Taxonomy (GTDB): domain Bacteria; phylum Pseudomonadota; class Gammaproteobacteria; order Burkholderiales; family Burkholderiaceae_C; genus JAAFHN01. Next base: position 10,187 of record JAAFHN010000034.1, on the reverse strand, counting down.
GGCGTTTCAGTGAATTTCAGCAATTTTTACAACACGCTGAACACAGAGCTCAGCAAAGCCGGTTGGCTTAAAGATGTGCTGCAAAGCCTACTGAACTCCTTCAAGTTCAACGGCGGCAGCGCCAATTTCGGCATGAACTTGGCTCAGGGTGCCGAGGCCATGGGCAAGCTGGACTTCGAGGTGTTCGGCAAAAGGTTCACGCCCGATGTCTCTTTGGATGTGCTGGCTGACCCCCTGAACAAGCTGGTCGAGCTGCTGCAAAAAGAAGCCGAGGTTGAAGTGAAAAAGTTGTTTGGCATGTGCGACCCGAGAGACGAATCGTGTCAAGCCAGGAATCGCAAGTGCACTGAGTACAACACGGGCTACGCTTGTGTGACGCAGGACTGGGGAGGCAAATGCGAAGCCCGCAGAGTTGGCGCTGACAACTACACCTGTTACAGCCAACAAAAAGTTGACCACGAGGCCAAAGTCGATCGGGCGCGGGGCGTCAGGTGCACCAGGGACAACGTAGGCGCGTCCTGCCTTTACGGCGCCGAGAAGTTAGGGTCGTGCAAGAACCAACGCGTTGGTGCAGACTACTACACCTGCCAGCCCTAAATCTAAGTCCATCAAGCCGCAGGGCGGCTGGCCACCAGGCCAGCCGCCCTTGCTGCATCAATGGCCTGCAAGCGGTGTACCACGCCAAGAGCGCGAAAGATGGCAGAGACGTGGCCCTTGACCGTTCGCTCCTCTAACGCAAGCCGGCGGCCGATGTCTTTGTTGGAGCGGCCTTCGCAGAGCAAATGCAGCACTTCGAGCTGCCGCGCGGTGAGCGTGTTGGATGCCTCGGTCGGCATGGGCGGCGAAGCATTCAGCATCAAAGGCGGCACATACACCTCGCCTGCGAGCACCAGGCGCAGGGCCGCCAGCAAGCTGGTGTGCGGCGCAGACTTGGGGCAGTAGCCTCGCGCACCTGCTGCCAAGGCGCGCCGCACATCGGCTGGGTCTTCAGACGATGAAATCACCAGCACCGCGACGTGTGGGTGCCGCTCGCGCAAGGCATCCAGCACCGCGAAGCCTTCCACCCCCGCCATGCGCAAGTCCAAGAGCAGGGCGGCCACATCGGGCTGCGCATCCAGCATGTGCAAGCACTGCTCGCCACTCTCAGCTTGCAGCACCGTCACGCCTTCGCCCAGCCGAGCCAGCACGGCTGCCACGCCCTCGCGGATGAGTGCGTGGTCGTCCACGATCATGATGTTCATGCAGCGAGGATAACCAGGCTCGGACGAAGCTCACCGAGCAAGCTTCATAAATGATAGCAACGAGTAACGCAAACGCCTGGACAGAGGGCTGATTCTTCCTGATTAGGACCATGCCTCAGATAGAAACCCGTTCGCCCTGAGCTTGGTCGTTGGGCATCGCCAGGGGCTTCGACAGGCTCAGCCCGAACGGACGGGTTGGCGCATCTGAGGCATGGTCCTAATCAGGTGATTCTTCGAGAAAAACAACCCCACATGGCCGCAAAATAGCGGAAAGGCGGCGCTGTCAGTTCAGGGTCCGCAGAGCCCGCTGCTCGGCAGCAAGGCTTTGGCGCAGGCGGGCCAGCGTGGTCGCGGTGTTGCCTTGCGCGTAGCGCAGCGATTCAAGCGCCAGCAACGCCTTTGCCAGCGGTTTGGCTGGGTCACCAAAGCGGATTTCAGCCTCGCGCGCCAGCTCTCTCGGGGTGCTACCCGCATGCGATGCCACGCCAAGCTCGCCCAGGCTCTTTCGGGTGCGCTTCAATGTGCGCAGCCAGGGATCGTGCTCGTGGTGGCTCCACCAGCTCCAGATCGCGCCCGCCACGCCTGCGATCACCAGCAGTCCTGCTAGCAAATAGCCAAGGTGTTCCCAGCTTGGGGTGTCGAAGCCGATGTTTTTCAGCAGATCAAGCTGGCGGCTTTGCGTGTAGTTCAGGATGCGTTGGTTCCATGCATTGTTCATCGCTTCCCACACTGCCCGCATTTGCCTCGCGAGGTCTGGGCTCACCACGGCAGCCACCGCGCCGCCAAGCACCGTGGGCGGGGGTGAAAGGCGCTGAAAGCTGCCTGTGCGTTCGGGTGCCACCACCGAGGTGGGATCCACCCGCACCCAGCCTGCGCCTTGCACCCAAATTTCGGCCCACGCATGGGCATCGCTTTGCCGCACCGTGAATGCACCGTCCACGCTGTTGACCTGTCCCCCTTGGTAGCCCGTGACCACTCGCGCTGGCACATCGAGCGCGCGCATGGCAATCACGTAGGCCGATGCGATGTGCTCGCAAAAGCCGAGCTTTCGGTCAAACCAGAACTCATCGGCTGTGTGCTGCCCGTAAGTGCCGGGCTCCAGGGTGTAGCGGTAGCCACCCGTGCTCAGCCTGTCCAACACGCGTTCGCTCAAAACGGCGGCGCCTGCCGTGGCCAGCGCGGGCTCGCGCCGCAAATCCGCTGCCCACTGCATGGTTCGTGGGTTGAAGCCGGCGGGCAGCTCTACATAGTCTTGCAATTGCACCTTCTGACTCGGATTGAAGGCCTCCACGCCATGCTTGAACTGCGGAAAACTCGTGACTTCGTAGCGGGTGATGTCCGTCACTGCGCCATTGGCCAGCAACTGCAAATCGTTGGAAAGTTTGGCATCAGTTTGCGCGCCGATCAGCGGCAACACGGGCGCTTCCAAGGCAAAGAGCCATGGCCTGTTGTGCGGCTCTAGGGTGATGCGCTGGCGCACTGCTTGGCCCGATACCCCGAGGTTGTCTTGCAGGTGCAAGTGCCGAGGAAATTTGCTCTCGAGCGCTTTCCACTGTTTGCCGTCAAACGTGCTCATCACCGGGCCACGGAAGTAGAGCTCGCTCTGGCTCGGGGAGGCCATCGGCTTGCCCTGCGCATCCAGCCACTCCACCCGAAAGGCCACGGACTCGTCCAAAGCCACTGCCGCCAGATTGCCAACCGACATGCTGGAAGACAAGCCGCTTCGGCCCGTCATCCCGTCGCTGGGAATGCCCCACAGCGGTGCAAGCCGGGGAAAGAGTGCAAACAGCACGGCCATGATTGGCGCGCCCAGCAGCGCCAGAAAACCGGCTGAGCGCGCCGCTTGCCAAAGGCTGGGTGTGCCCACCGTCATGTGGGCGTTCACGAGCGCCGTCAGCAAGCCCCAAACGGCGATCAGCATGGCGGCGGCCGTGGCTAAGGACTGGGAATAGAAAAAATTCGTGAGCAGCGCGAAAAAGCCCAGGAAAAACACCACGAACGCATCTCGCCTGCCGCGCAGCTCAAGCGTTTTGAGCGACAGCAACACCACGATCAACGTAACGCCCGCATCCCGCCCCAGCAAAGTACGGTGGCTCCAATATGTGCCGAGTGCGGCGAGTGCCAGCACGGCGAGCAGCCACCAGCGGCTGGGAAGCGGCTTGCCCTTGAGCGCGATCCAGGCCCGCCAGCCGAGCACGGCGTAGGTGAGCGCGATGCACCAAGTGGGCAGATGGGCCGCCAAGGGCATGGAGATCCAGCCGATCACGGCCAGCAAAATGAGGGCATCCCGGCTGTCGCGCGGCAAGTTGGCCAGGCTTGAGAGGGGCATTCGAGGGCGGGTTAGTGACATGACACTAGCAAAGCGCGAGGGCCTCCAGGCAAAGCCGTTTGTGCGCTTCACCTTGGCCGCTTTGGATTTCGCGGTGGGGCAGGCGCAGACCGTAGTTCAAGCCGTTTTTTTCTGCCGAAATCACCCACGCGCACAAGCGGGAGAGTTTGGCCTCGTGGCCAACGGCGCCGCAGGATTGGTAATCCAGCCAGAGCTGCACGCGCTGGTGCTGCACCGTGTCGCGGCTCACAAGCTCGTCGGACTTCGCCGCTTTCTTCCACACGATGGCGCGCATCGGGTCGCCGCGCTGGTAGGCACGCACGCCGTCGAATTCGCCGCTGGTGGAAAGCCGGGTGGCCTGCGCACCGCTCGCCACCGGCTCGCCCGGCGGCAGGGGCGGGGCATGCAACTCGAGCGCGGGATAAACAAGCACCTGGCTGGCTGGCCGCCACACGGTCCAAACCCGGAAAGTGCCCAGCGGATAGAGCGTTTCGGCCGTGAGCAGGGGCAGGGTGTGCCAACCTCGGTGCGCCACGGAATGCGTGATCTGAGCGGCCACGCTGGATTGGGGCGGCGCATCCACATGCAGCCAATGCTTGGTATCCAGCACAGCAAGCCCAATCGCCCAGTACGTTCGTTTGCCGGGGTTCGTGATGCGCAGGTCAATCGGACTGGCCGTGCCTGCGTGGAACGGTGCGGGAGCGGTGAGCTGCAAGCTCAATCCCCGCAGATTGCCGTGGCACACATGCATGCCCACCACCGCTGCGCCCGCAATCAAGAAGGTGAGCAGGTAGCCCAGGTTCAGCTGGTAGTTAATTGACGCAACCAGCAGCACCAGCAAGGTGAGGGCGAGCATCCAGCCCGCGCGGGTGGGCAAGATGTACACATTGCGCTGGTGCAGGGTGATCGCGTCTTGCGCTGGCAGCCCAGCCTGCCACCAGGCGCGGATGCGTTTGCGCCAGTGCCACCATTTGGGGCTGCTTGGCTGGTGGGTCGCAGCGCTTGCCGCCCTAGAGGCCATTTTTTGCTTTCTGGCAGGGTTTTTGAAGTGATTTATGCCCTGTGTCCAGGTGTTTGCATGGTTTGTTGCTATTGAATTTGTAGTGTCGATTTTGAAGGGGGTTTTACCGGCCGTGCCGCAGGCGAAACATCAAAAAACGCTACAAAACAAGAAGCAAAAAAACCTTATTTCACCAGGACAGGACGATCAAACCGCTCAAAAAAAGCGTCTCACCACTTGATTCCCAACTTCAAAAACACTTTTGAAAGCAAAAAGAGCGGCCCCACCCACAGGTACTGAATGTCTTCAAAAAAGCTCGGCTTCTTGCCCTCGATTTTGTGGCCGATGAATTGGATGACCCATGCCGCTATGAAGATGCCCACGCTGATCGGCAGCACGTTCGCGCCCATGGCCTTCACGCCTGCGATCAAAAGCGCGGTGGCAACCACCATCGTGGCAAAGAACACCCAGCTCAAACGCGCGTAGTACACGAGGCTTGCGCCCGCAAATGCATAGAGCGCATAGGGGTGCAGGGCGTAGATCAGGCCGCAGAGGCTCAGCATGATGGCGGGAATGGCCAGGAAGTGGATGGCTTCGTTTTTGGGGTGCTGGTGGCTGCTGCCGTAGTGCGCGATCAGTGCGTCAACTTTGCGCATCGTGTGGTTGCCGGGGCTGGTGGTTGTGGCAGTCATGGCTTGTCTGTGTTCGGCAATGGGGAGGAGGAGCTAAATCGTGCCACGAAACGGCGATCGATGTGATTTTTCCATGCCATGAGCAAGCGGCCGCTTGCGCAAAAGCCGCCCCACTGCGCAATGGCCTGGCCATTTCCGGTGGCCAACAAGTAGAGGTAGCGGCTTTGTGGTGGGTGCGGCTTTGGCGCTGCACCGCTCAAGGCGGCGCTGAGGTTCGCGGCGAGTGCCGGCCCCGCTCTGACCGCCGCCACACCGCTTCGTGGGATCGTGGCATCGCTGCGCGTGGCCATGTCGCCCACGGCGAACACCTCGGCGTGGCTGGTGCTTTGGTAGCAATCGTTCACGCTCGCAAAGCCTCGCTCGTCGAGGGCCAAGCCGCTTTCGGCGAGCCAGGTGTGAGCCTGCGATCCGTGGGCCAAGATCGGCGCATGGCAGTGCAAGCGCGCGCCGCCTTCAAGTTGCAGCTCGGTTTGGCCGGATGCGGCCGCCTCCATCCGCAGCGCTCTGAGCGGCAGCACATGCACCCCTGCCCGAGCCAGTTCGAGCTGGATGCGCTTGGCAAACACCGCACCCCCGAAGCTGCCCACTGGCTGATGCCCTGCCACCAGGCTCACGCTTGCGGCAGGCGCAGCCGCCTTTGCGGCCAGTGCAATTTCGATACCCCCGGCACCCGCACCAATCACGGCAATCGCATAAGGCGCAGCAGCATCTGTGGGGTGGGACTGCGCTTGCTCAAGCAGGCGAGGCCACAGCGCCAAAAAGCGCTCCATTGGCCTCAGCTTCAGCGCCAGCTCGCCGGAGCCGGGAATTTGCGCTTCACAAACGGCGCTGGGCATTGCGCCGCCTGCGTTGAGGCTGAGCATGTCGTACCTCAGCGTGAGCAACTCGTTGCCACGCCGCGCGTGAATGAGGCGCTTGCCAGCCTCCAGGCCATTGACCGAGGCGTTCACGTGCACCACACCGCTTTTGGCAATCAGTTCCCGCAGGTCCAACTGAGCTTCTTCGGCTGCCATGCGACCAGCCATCACGCTGGGCACCATGCCGGAATACACAAGCGTGGTTCCTGGGGTGATGAGGAGCACTCGACCATCGGCCAGCGCACTCGTGACTGCAAAGGGTGCTTGGCTGGGCTTTTTCCGCCATGCAGCGAATTGCTCCAATACAAAGAGGTGGGCATGGCCCAAGCCCACCAAAGCCAGAACCGGGGGTGACTTGACCGAAGGGCTTGCCATGCTGGTGCGCGAGCGAGGAATACAGGGGGGCGCTATGGCAGAGCCTGCACATCACCCACAAAGCCGAGCGAGCGGCCTTGGGTGTTGTCGGCATCGCCGCCGATGCCGATGCCGATGATGGGCGGCAAGGTATGCGTTTCGCCCCCAAAAAGGCGCAAAAAATCGGCCTTCACGTCCACGGTGTGTGGGGTCCAGCGCTTGGTGGCTGGCCCCGTGTCCACCACCACGTAGCGCAGTCGCTGGGTGAAGGCATTGGGCAGCGTGGTGCCCACAGGCAATTGCGTATCCCAGATGTAGCAAATGCTGGCGCTCGGTATGGGCTGGCGCAAGCTGCTGCGCGCCATGCGGATGTAGGTGCGCTCCGCCCACGGCAGCGCTTCCAGCGGCATGTCGAAGAGTACACAGAGTTTGAGTGCCACGTCGTCGCCCGATTTGGTTTTGAGGTCGCTGCGCTTTAAGGCTTCGTCCAGCCGCCAAGACCATTGCAACTTGTGTGGGGCAGGGGCGCCTGCTGGCCATGGAAAGATCGCATTGCCGTAGCTGGAGTCGGTGCGCACTGCTAGCACTTGCTTGCCATCGATGGGCTCGACGTGGATATCGGTTTGCGGCGTTTCGGGCTTGCCGGGCAGGCCAAACAGGCCCCAGGGCTTTTGCACCGCACCGGCCGGTTGAGCGCTGAAGGGGGCAATGCGAACCGGAGCCGGGTCAGCTGCCTGCGCCGCGAGCGGCAGGGCCAACAGCGCCCAGGCAAAGTTCACCGAACCACGTCGTTGAGCGACCAGTCGTAGGCGAGATGCGAAACGGGCACGCCAGCTTTGCTGCGCAGCTTGGCTTGGTCGTCTGCGTTGTCGCTGAGTTGGTTGGCGTATTTGGCCCATAGGTCGTCGATTTTGACGAATCCTTTGTGGCCTTTCTCAAAATCTTCTTTGAACCATTTGAAAATCGAGCTCACTTCGAGCTTGCCACCCACCATCCGGTTGCGCGTGCGGTCGCCCATGAAGCGCTGCATGCCGTCTTCGAGCTGGGCTTCCAGCTTTGCCGCTGTGAAAGCTTCGTTGCGCAGCGCGGGGCAGCCGATGCTCGCGCAAACGATCGCGGCATGGATGCGCGGATCGGCGTAGTTGGGGCGCAAAGTGTCGTGCTCGATCCCATCCAGGTGTTGCTCCTGGCCCAAGAGCGTGAAAAACTTTCGCTTCCACGGGCTTTGCACCAGGCTGCCCAAGTCTTTGATGGATTTGAGATCCGGGTATTTGGTGAGGATCAGTTCCACCGTGAACGCGTTGTAGGCGTTGATCAAAAAAACCATTTGCTCGGGTTTCGGCATGGCCTGAAATTGAGCACGGCTCACGCCAGAGAGCTGATCCAGCACCGCCTTGAGCGCAGCGCGGTCGGCGGCAAAGCCCTTGTAATCCACCTTGCTCTGCTTGCCATCGGGCAGCCAGCGCACGTGTTTTTTCAGCAAAGCGTCCCAAGCAGCGTAGGTGAGGTCAAAAGTGGCTTGCGCATGCGCTTTTGGAATCAATATGCCGCTCTGTCCTAGTAAAACGGACATCGGCGTTGCAAAAAATATAGCAAATTTGAGGCTGGTCCTGCGGTTCATTTCTGTGTGCTCCTGATCATCCGAGCCGCCAAGCGTGAAACTTGGCAAGCCACGCCAGCACGCCTTGGGGGGCATGCGCGCGCTTCCATTCGCCTGCGGCGTATTTGTTGGCTTCCGCCCAGGTGGGGTAGGTGTGGATCGTGCCCAAAATTTTGTTCAAACCCAGGCCGTGCTTCATCGCGAACACATATTCGGCCAACAAGTCGCCTGCGTGCGTGCCCACAATGGTCACACCCAGGATCGTGTCTTTGCCAGGCACTGTGAGCACTTTCACAAAGCCGTGCGCTTCGCTGTCGGCGATGGCGCGGTCTAAGTCATCGATGCCGTAGCGAGTGACTTCATAGGCCACGCCCTGTGCCTTGGCATCGGCTTCGTTCAAGCCGACCCGGGCGACTTCTGGGTCGATGAAGGTGGCCCAGGGGATCACGCGGTAGTCGGCCTTGAACTTTTTGAACGGGCCAAAAAGCGCATTGACCGCCGCATACCAAGCTTGGTGCGCCGCCACATGCGTGAATTGGTAGGGGCCTGCCACATCGCCCGCAGCGAAGATGTTGGGGTAAATCGTTTCCAAGTACTCGTTGGTCTGCACCACGCGATCAGTGGGAATGCCGAGGTCTTCCAAGCCATAGCCCTTGAGCCGGGCGCTGCGGCCCACGGCGCAGATGAGGGCGTCGTGCTCGATGGGGAACTCGACACCTTTGTGCGACACCGTGATGGCATGCGTGCCTTCGCAGCGCAGCGCTTTGTGGCCCGTGAGCACGCGCACGCCAGAGGCTTCCAGGGCCTTTTGCCCCAACTCGCTCACCTCTAAGTCTTCGCGCAGCATCAGGCGATCAGCCATTTCTACTTGCGTGACCTGCGCGCCAAGCCTGGCAAACGCTTGGCTCAGTTCGCAGCCAATCGGCCCGCCGCCCAGCACGGTGATGCGCTTGGGGATCTCGTCGAGCTTGGCAAAAGCATCCCAAAGCGTGTCGCTAGTCAAGTAGCCGCTTTCAGCGATGCCGGGCAACGGCGGCACAAAGGGCTGTGCGCCTGCGGCAATCACGATGCTGCGCGCGGTCAGCGTTTGCTGGCTACCGTCGTTCAGCGCAATCTGCACCGTCCAGGGGTTCACGAGCTTGGCGTAGCCTTGCAACACTTCCACGCCGAGCCCTGTGTAGCGCTCCACGCTGTCGTGGGGCTCAATCGCTGCGATCACCTCGTGCACCCGTGCCATCACGCGCTTGAATGAGAAACGCGGGGCTGTGGCCTCCAAACCGTAGTCAGCCGCATGCCGCATCTTGTGCGCGAGCTTTGCCGACTGGATCAGCGCCTTGCTGGGCACGCAGCCAAAGTTCAGGCAGTCGCCGCCCATTTTGTGGGCTTCAATGAGGGTGACTTTCGCTTTCACGGCGGCGGCGATGTAGGCCGACACCAAACCGCCAGCGCCTGCACCGATCACGATCAAGTTGCGGTCAAATTTGCTTGGCTTGGCATGCGCCCAGCGGGCGTAAACCTTGCGCGCCTTGATCGCGTCGATGAACTTCTTCGCAATCAGCGGAAAAATGCCGAGCAGCACAAAGCTGCCGATCAGCGCAGGCGACAGGATGCCTTTGAGCGAGTCGATTTTGGCCAACTGCGTGCCTGCGTTCACAAACACCGCCGTGCCAGCCAGCATGCCGATCTGGCTGACCAAGTAGTAAGTGCGCGTTTTGATGCTGCTCAGGCCCATGAGCGTGTTCACCACGAAGAATGGCACCGCAGGAATCAGGCGCAACGTGAACAAGTACAGTGCGCCGTCTTTCTCCATGCCTTTGTTGATGTCACTCAGGCGCGCGCCGAACTTGGCCTGCACGCTGTCGCGCAGGATGTAGCGCGAGGCCAAAAAGGCCAGCGTTGCGCCGATGCTGGAGGCAAACGAGACGACGACTAGCCCCACCCAAAAGCCAAAAATCGCGCCAGCCGCCAAGGTCATGATCGCCGCGCCCGGCAAGGAAAGGCCTGTGACCGCAACGTAGACGACAAAAAACCCGGCAACGAAGAGCCCCGGGTCGGCTTGGTACGAAGCCAAAAAACCGTCACGGCTTTGTTTCAAGTACCCCAGGCTGAAGTAC
>JAAFHN010000274.1 GCA_013298415.1 Comamonadaceae bacterium | reverse complement strand
GTGTTTGCCATCGTGCGCGTGAGAAGCACAGGCGACGAAGACGAGGCCAACGGCGGAAAGGGAACGCAGCAGAGTCATGACGGTTGCTGCATAAAAGATAGCACTAGATGTAATGAATACGGAGACAGAGGAATGGTTTTACATCAAAAACACCCGTAAGCAGGCGCTCAACCTGCTTTGGAAGCATCCGTGGCCGAAGCTTCACTCACACCCTCCATCTCCAGCCGCTGCAGCTCATACAGCCGACGGTAAATGCCGCGATCTCGTGCCATGAGGTCTTCGTGGGGGCCCAGCTCGGCGAGGTGGCCGTGGTTGAGCACGGCAATTTGATCGGCATCTCGGATGGTGGAGAGCCGATGTGCGATGGCGATCACCGTCACGTGGCCTTTCAGGCCGTTCACTGCCGTTTGCACGGCGATTTCGGTGTCGCTGTCGATGTGGCTGGTGGCTTCATCGAGCAGCAGCACTTGTGGGCTGCCTGCGAGCGCGCGGGCAATGGCGATCAATTGCTTTTGGCCGACTGAGAGCCGTGCGCCGCCTTCGCCCAGCGGTGTGTCGTAGCCGCGCTCCAGCTCCAAAATGAAGCCGTGGGCTTGCGCGGCTTTGGCCGCAGCTTCCACGCGGTCGCGGGGGAGCTTTCGGCCCATGTCGATGTTTTCAAACGCGCTGGCTGCAAGCAAAAATGGCTCTTGCGGCACGAGTGCCACGGCCTGGCGGAAGGCATCTTCGTCAAACGCGGCGATGTCTCGGCCATCGAGCCTGACCGAGCCTGCGGGCGCATCGTAGAAGCGCAAAAGCAAGCTCAAGAGCGTGCTTTTGCCGCTGCCCGTGTGGCCTACCACGCCGTAAAACGCGCCGTGGGGGATGCGCAAGTTCACGCCATGCAGCACTTGCGGGCCTTTGGCGTATTGGAAGTTGAGGTTTTCAATCTCGATCACACCGCTTGCCACACGCAGTGCGTTGGCGGGCTGCTCGGCTTCTGTTTCGCGCAACAGCGTGTTCACGCGCGAAGCGGCCACCACCGATTGCTGAAACTGCGAAAACTGCACCGTGATGTTGATCATCGGCTCCACCACGCGCTCCACATAGGCGATGAAGGCATAGAGCACGCCCACTTCAATCGGGCCCATCCAGCCGCCATGCCCTTGCAGGCCAAACATGGCGATCACGCAGGCGAGCAGCACCACATTCAGCGCATCCAGCATCGGGCGCAGCAGCCAAGCATTGGCCCGCACCTCGTGGGTGCGCGCGGTGTAGTGCGCCCAGCTGGTTTGGCGCAAGCGGTCTGCAAATCGCGGCGCGGCGTTTGCCGCTTGCAGCACCTGCATGCCATTGATGTTTTCGGCCATTTGGGCATTGATGTCGCTGCGCAGCGAGCGCGCTTTGGCTACTGCCGGGGCTGAGAAGTGTTGGTAAAGCATCACCACGATCACCACCGCAGGCAGCATGGCCGCGCCAACGAGTGCGAGCCGCCAGTTCAGCCAAAACATCAGCACGAACACGCCGCACACAGTGATGGCGGCATCCAGCATCACAAACAGCACCTGCACGTAGAGCGACTTCACGGCCTCGGTGTCATTCGTCACGCGGCTCACGAGTTGGCCGGTGATGGCGGTGTCAAAAAACCGCATGGGCAGGCGCAGCACATGGCCATACACGCGCTCGCGGATGCGCTGCACGCTGCGCATGGCCAAGCCTGCCAGACGCACGAGCTGAAAGTAACGGATCACGCTTGCAGCTGAGCCAGCAAGCCAAGCGCCGAGCAGCAGCGCCGCCATGGTGGCAAGCTCGGCATTGCGCGGCACCAGGTGGTTGTCAAACAGCAGCTTGCCCAGGTAGGGGCCAATGGCTTCCAGCAGCGCGGCGAGCAACAGCCATGCCGCAGCCGTTTTGAGCACGGCCAGATCGGGCATGGCCGCATCGCGCAGCAGAGCGAAGGCCTCGCTGCGGTCGTTTTTGGCTGTGCCTTCGAGCTGATCGAAGGTGGGCAGGGCTTCGGTGGCAGTGGCTGTGCTCATGCAGCCTCCAAGCTGGCTTTGAGTTGCTGGTATTCCCACTGGCGGGCATACCAGGCTTGGCGCGCAACCAGCTCGGCATGTGTGCCGAGTTCAGTCACAGCGCCATCGCGCAGCACCGCGATTTGCTGTGCGTGAACCACCGAACTCAGCCGGTGGCTGACCACGATCACGGTGCGCTGGGCGGCATCCTCTCTCAGGTGAGCCAAGATCGCGGTTTCGGTTTCGGTATCCACGGCTGAGAGCGCGTCGTCGAGCAAGAGCAGCGGCGCATCGGCCAGCAGCGCGCGGGCGATTGCCACCCGCTGGCGCTGGCCGCCGGAGAGCTTCACGCCGCGCTCGCCCACGGGTGTGTCGTAGCCTTGTGGCAGGCGGGAAATGTCGTCATGCACCGCAGCCATGCGGGCCGCGCGCTCAATCGCTTCGCGGCTGGCATCGGGTTTTGCCAACGCGATGTTGGCCGCCACGCTGGCTGAAAACAAAAACGGCTCTTGCGGCACCCAAGCAATGCCTTGGCGCAGCGCGGCCAGCGTGTAGTCTGCAAGCGCGGTTTGGCCCCAGCTCACTTGGCCGTTCGCGGGCATCCATTGGCGCAAAAGCAGTTTGAGCACGGTGCTTTTGCCGGAGCCGGTGGGGCCAACCAGCGCGAGCGTTTGGCCGCTGGCCACGCTCAAGCTCACGCCGCGCAGCGCGGGCTTGGCTTGGCCGGGGTATTGAAATTGCACATCGCGCAAAGCCAAATCCGGCGCTGGCAGCTGGGCGATGTGGCCTACATCTTGCACCGCCACAGGCGCTTCCAAAATCGGCCGCAAGCGCCCCCAAGCCGCGCGGCCCCGCTGAATCAGGCTCAGCACCCAGCCCATCGCAAACATGGGCCAGATCATTTGGCCGAGGTAGAGGCCAAAGCTTGTGAGTTGCCCAATCGTGAGCTGACCGTGCCACACCAAATAGCTGCCCACGCCAAGTGCAATGGCTGTGGATGCGGCGAGCGCCAAGCCAACAGCAGGCTCGTAAGTGGCCTCCCAGCGGTGGGCTTGGAAGCTCGTGTCAGCGGCTTTTTGCGCAAGCGCGTGAAACTGCACCTCGCTCCTGGGCAAAAGCCCAATGGCGCGCACCGTGCGCACGCCGCTCAAACTTTCTTGCACATGGTCGTTCAGGTGCCCGAATGCATCCAGCGCCTCGCGCGAGGCTTCGTGCTCCTTTTGCGAGATGTGTTTGAACGCGAGTGCCATCAGGGGAAAGGGCAGCAACGCGCAAACGGCGAGCCGCCAATCCACGCCGATCATCATGGCGGCGCTCACCATCACGAGGCCGAGCAAGCCGTCAAATCCAGCGAGCGCGCCTTCGCCGGCAGCCATTTCCACGGCATCGATGTCGTTGGTGGCGGCGGCCATCAAGTCACCCGTGCGCTGGGTTTGGAAGAAGCTTGGCGCATGCAGTGCAAGCTGGGCAAAAAGCTGGGTGCGCAACTGCACCGATAGCTTGTACACAGCGCGAAAGAGCACCAGCCGCCAGCCTGCACGCAAAAAGTAGATCGCCACAGCCGCGAGCAGCATCCAGCCGAGCGCCTGCGCCATGCCTGTGGGCGAGAGCTGGCGGGCAACCAGGCCGTCCACGATCTGGCCTATTTGGCGCGGTAGCCAAACCTGCAAGCTCGTGATGCCGATCAGCATCGCAGCAAAGATCGCGTATGAAGGCCAGTGCTTGCATGCGAAGCGGGCCAGGAGTTGGAAAAACGTCATGTCAAAGCGCGAAGCCGCTGAGGCTTGCTGAAATCAAATGCTACAAAAAACGCAGCATCAAACCATGTAAATACCTGGACAGAGGAGCAATATCACTCAAAATACTCCCGCCATGCGCATCATCCGTTCGCCCTGAGCCTGTCGAAGGGCTTCAAGAGGGCTTCGACAGGCTCAGCCCGAACGGAGGTCGGTTCAGCCCGAACGGAGCTCAGTCCGAACGGAGCTCAGTCCGAACGGAGCTCCGTTTAGCCCGTCCGGAGGGGAGGGTGCGTCGCCTTGGGTTCAGGCTTCGATCCTTCGACCGGCTCAGGACAGGCCAAGCTCAGCCCGAACGGACAGGAGGACTCACACCAGCGCCGCCAAGCGAGCCGTGAGTGTGCCAGCATCTGTGGCATCGCAGCCGCTGGTGTTTTGTCCGCACCACAGTGGAGAAAAGTCACCCGAGCCTTTGGACTCAGCGGCCGCGCGCAAGGGGGCGAGCGCGCTGGTGGCGAGCGGAAATGCAGGTGCGGCATCGTTCATTGCGCCGAGCTCAGCCATCAAGCGATTGCGAATGCCGCGCGCTGGGCGGCCTGTGAAGAGTCGCGTGAGCTGGGTGTGGCGTGCGGCATCGCTTTGTAAGGCGGCTCGATGCACTTTGGACGTGGTGGCTTCCCTGCAGAGCAGGTAAGCCGTGCCGATTTGCGCAGCGGCGGCTCCCAAGTTAAGCGCTGCCTTTACGCCTTGCGCGGTCGCAATGCCGCCAGCAGCGATCACGGGCACGTGGAGGGCTGCAACCAATTGAGGCAAAAGCGC
>JAAFHN010000005.1 GCA_013298415.1 Comamonadaceae bacterium | reverse complement strand
AGAGAGCCTCCAGCTCTTTCACGGGCCGGCCGTCGATTTGCAAAATCACGTCGCCGGGGCGCAAACCCGCTTCGCTCGCCGGGCTTTTGGGGTTCACGCGGGTGATCACGATTTGGCCTTCTCGCTCGGTGGAGGTCACGCCCAGCCAAGGCCGCACGCTGGCTTGGCTGTGGCCGCGCGCTTTCAGCTCGGCCAGGATGGGTTTCAGCGTGTTGATCGGCACAAACATGTTGCCTGGGCGAGGGCGCTGCGAGGGCGCTTCGTCGTTCAGGCCTTCTCGCACGCCGTGTGAGTCGCCCACGTAGAGGCTGCCCACGCCCACCAATTCACCCGCTTGGTTGAACACGCCTGCGCCGCCGTGGTTGTCGATCGGCGGGCTGGTGAAAAGCGCGCGCTCCAAGTGGTATTCCCAATAGCCGCTGAACTTGCGGGTGGAGACGAGCTGCGTGAGGCCGTATTCGCGGTCTTCACCGCCGGTGGAGACCAAAAGCGGGGCTTGGAGGGCGAGCGCATCGGAGTCGCCAAGGGCGATCTTGGGCACGTCCATCGGGATCAGCGGCGCAACGAGGCCAAAGCCGCTCGCCAAGTCATACGCCACCACGCGAGCGGGCAAGCGCCTGCCTTGGGGCGTAAGCAAGTTCAGGCGCTCAGCTTCCAAAATCAAGTAGCCGATGGTGAGTGCCAAGCCGTCGTCGCCAATCACCACCGCCGTGCCCGCGCGCTGGCGGCCGAGTGTGGCTGCACTGCGCGCGCCGCGCACGCTCAGCACTTCGATGCCTACCACGCTGGCATTGGCTTTGTCAGATGCGAGTTGCCAGGATGCGGCATCGAACTTGGGCGTGGAGTGATCGCTTGCCTGGGCCTGCGCAAGCGGCATCCAGCAGGCAAGAGCCGCCCAACAAGCGGCGAAGCGGCACAGTTTGGAAACATGGGCTTGCATACGGCCATCCGACAAAGCGTTTGCGATGACCAAGAGCATGCGCGGCTTTGTGCGGCCTTGCAAGCGCAGGCTTGTGGCGGAACGAATGCCGCATCATTCAGAAAAAATACATCGAATCGATTTTTGATGTAATCAGATAAAATGATGCAATGCGAACCACCCTCAACATCCAAGACCAGGCTTTTGAGCAGGCTCAGGCCTTTGCCGCCGCGCGGGCGATGAAGCTGGGCGATGCGGTGTCGGAGCTGATTGCGCTGGGTGCGCAGTCGCTACGCCCGGCGGCCAATGATCCGCCAAACCGCCCCGAGATGTTCAGGCGGGAAAACGGGATCTTGGTCTTCAATGTGGATCCCAACGCGCCCAAAGTGAGTGCGGAATTCGTGCGCAAGCTCATCGAGCAAAGCGAAGATGAGGATGATGGCCTCCTCTGAGGTGAGCTCGCAGCCTTTGGTGCTGCTTGATGCCAACGTATTGCTTGCCTTGGCTTGGCCGCATCACACCCATCACCCAGCGGCGCAGGCCTGGTTCAAGCAAAACGCAGCTGGGGGTTGGGCCACTTGCGCACTCACGCAGGGCGCGCTGGTGCGCGTGAGCCTTCAGCGCAGCTTCGTCGGTGATGCTCTTGGCGGGCGTTTGCCTTCTGCGGCGGTGGCCTTCGAGCTGATCTCCGGCTTGTTGGAGCACGGTGCGCATCGCTTCCTCGATCTCGATTTTGGCTTTGACCGCGTGATTGCCACTTGCACTGGCGGCATCGTTGGCCATCGGCAAATCACCGACGCATACTTGCTAACGCTTGCCGTTCATCAAAACGCCAAGCTGCTGAGCTTCGACCGCCGAATCGGAGCGTTGTTGGCCACGCCCGCCGAGCGCAAACAACACCTGTGGCTGCTGTAGCACTCCTCGCCCAGCCTGGCCCCAAGCCTCGCTCACAATCAGCGCATGTCTGACATTCTCGAACAAATCGTCGCGGTCAAGCGCGAAGAAGTCGCTGCGGCCAAGCGCAAAGTGGGTTTTGAGGCGATGCGCCGCGATGCCGAGCTGCGCCCCTGCAACCGCGATTTCGTGGGCGCAATCCACGCCAAAATTGCCGCAGGCCAAGCGGCGGTGATTGCCGAGGTGAAAAAAGCATCACCTTCCAAGGGCTTGCTGCGCGAAAACTTTGACCCTGGCGATATTGCTCAAAGCTACGCTTTAGGCACCGGCAAGCGCGGTTCGCCCACGGCGGCAGCCTTGAGCGTGCTCACGGATCAGCAATTTTTTCAGGGCCACGCCGAGTTTTTGCGGCAGGCACGGGCGAGTTGTGACCTGCCCGTGCTGCGCAAAGATTTCATGATCGATGCCTACCAAATCTATGAATCGCGCGCGACGGGTGCCGATTGCGTGCTCTTGATCGCGGCATGCCTGAGCGACGCAGAAATGGCGGAATTTCACGGGATCGCGCTGGCATTGGGCATGTGCGTGTTGGTGGAGGTGCATGACGCTGCCGAACTTGAGCGGGCCAACAAGCTGCCCCTGCACCCCAAATTCAGCCTGCTGGGCATCAACAACCGCAACTTGCGCACCTTTGATGTGAGCCTGGACGTGACGCTCGCCCTCCAAGCCCAAGCCAAGCCAGGTATCACGCTCGTGACTGAGAGCGGCATCAGCACCCGAGAAGACGTGGCTCGGATGCGCACCGCTGGCATCCACAGCTTTTTGGTGGGTGAAACGTTCATGCGGGCCGAGGAACCCGGGGTGGCGCTGGCGGAACTCTTCGCTTGATCGATGGTTGTTTACTCACAAATTCGTAGCGTTAGATGTAATAAATACTAGGACACAGTGAGTAAAACATCTCATAAACAGGTTGCACAAGGCCTTTTGTGGTCGGCGGAGGCCTTGGGCGGTGTTTTGGGGGCGCCAGCGGGCCAAAACCCGGCTTTTGAGGCCGATCCAGCTCGTTGGTCGGTGGCAGGGGACTGGCAGCCGCATGTGGATGAATTTTTCGCAGGCGCCGACGGTCAAACGCTGTTGCAGGCCTTGCGTGTGCGGCAAGCTGCGGGCGAGGTGATCTTTCCTGTCCATCCCCTGCGCGCGCTGCAAGCCACACCGCTTGCGAGCGTGAAGGTCGTTTTGCTCGGCCAAGACCCGTATCCAACTGCAGGCCATGCCGATGGCCTTGCTTTTTCGGCGATGAAAGGCCGTCCGAAATCGCTGGCCCGCATCGCCCAAGTGCTCGCTGCGGATCGCGCGGGATGGCGGCCGCCAGCGCATTCGCGGCTCGATGCTTGGGCCGAGCAAGGCGTGCTGCTGCTCAACACCTCGCTCACGGTGGCTCAGGGCCAAGCCGCGAGTCACTTGGATTTGGGTTGGCGCTCACTTACGTCAAAGCTATTGCAATTGCTGGCTTCACGATCAAGCGTTTGCTTCTTGCTCTGGGGCGGCCAGGCGCACCAATTTGCGGATTTGGCCTGGGCAACTGCTGCGCCGGAGCCCAGCCGCGTGCTGCGCACCCGCCACCCCAGCTATGACTTTCACCAAAAATTCATGGCCGAGGGCAGCCACTTTGCCGCCACCGCGAAGCTGGTTGACTGGTGGGCCTGGCAGTAATCCCAGCGCCCCAAAGCCGCGAGATGACCTGGGGTTCTTGCCAGGTCGGCCAAATTCATGCGATAATCTTTGGCTCTTTGCGCGGAGGGGTGCCCGAGTGGCTAAAGGGGGCAGACTGTAAATCTGTTGGCTTACGCCTACGCTGGTTCGAATCCAGCCTCCTCCACCACGCGAAGAATGTTGTTTGGGTCTGAAGTGATCGAAAGATCGGGCGCTGGAAGCTCGCTGTGTGCAGGCATTTGCCCGCATGCGCAAGGCGGGAGTAGTTCAATGGTAGAACCTTAGCCTTCCAAGCTAATGACACGGGTTCGATTCCCGTTTCCCGCTCCATCCGAGGTCATGAGAGGTTCCTTGCTTCGCCCTTGTGGCGAGCAGGTGTAGGTTTCGCCCTTGTGGCTCAGTGGTAGAGCACTCCCTTGGTAAGGGAGAGGTCGCGGGTCCGATTCCCGCCAAGGGCACCAAGTTTTGCGAAGGCGCAGTTCGCGTTTTCGTGGTTGTTTTGTCGCTTTCAGTGATTTGTTTCGGAGCTTCATCGCATGGCAAAAGGTAAGTTTGAGCGCACCAAGCCGCACGTCAACGTGGGCACCATTGGGCACGTGGATCACGGTAAAACGACGCTGACCGCAGCGATCACCACCGTCTTGTCGGCCAAATTCGGCGGCGAAGCCAAGGCCTACGACCAAATTGACGCAGCGCCTGAAGAAAAAGCGCGCGGCATCACGATCAACACCGCGCACGTCGAATACGAAACGGCCAACCGCCACTACGCCCACGTCGACTGCCCAGGCCACGCTGACTATGTGAAGAACATGATCACCGGCGCTGCCCAGATGGACGGCGCCATTTTGGTGTGTTCAGCCGCAGACGGCCCCATGCCCCAAACCCGCGAGCACATCCTGCTTGCCCGTCAAGTCGGCGTGCCCCACATCATCGTGTTCTTGAACAAATGCGACATGGTCGACGACAAAGAGCTGCTCGAACTCGTCGAAATGGAAGTTCGTGAGCTCCTGAGCAAATATGACTTCCCTGGTGACGACACCCCCATCGTCCATGGTTCAGCCAAACTCGCCATGGAAGGCGACAAAGGCGAACTCGGCGAAGGCGCCATCATGAAGCTTGCAGAAGCCATGGACACCTACTTCCCCCAGCCAGAGCGCGCCATCGACGGTGCCTTCCTGATGCCTGTGGAAGACGTGTTCTCGATTTCTGGCCGTGGCACGGTCGTGACCGGTCGCGTTGAGCGTGGCATCGTCAAAGTCGGCGAAGAAATCGAAATCGTTGGCATCACCGACACGCAAAAGACCACCTGCACCGGCGTTGAGATGTTCCGCAAACTGCTGGATCAAGGCCAAGCAGGCGACAACGTGGGCATCTTGTTGCGCGGCACCAAGCGCGAAGACGTGCAGCGCGGCCAAGTGCTGTGCAAGCCCGGCTCCATCAAGCCGCACACGCACTTCACCGCCGAGGTGTACGTGCTCAGCAAAGAAGAGGGCGGCCGCCACACCCCCTTCTTCAACAACTACCGTCCGCAGTTCTACTTCCGCACGACCGACGTGACGGGCGCGATTGAGCTGCCGGAAGGCAAAGAGATGGTGATGCCAGGCGACAACGTGGGCATCACGGTCAAGCTGATCGCACCGATTGCCATGCAAGAAGGCCTGCGTTTTGCCATCCGCGAAGGTGGCCGCACAGTCGGCTCCGGCGTCGTGGCCAAGATTTTGGCTTGATGCCAGGAGTGAATGAACATGGCATCCAAGCAAAAAATCCGCATTCGCTTGAAAGCGTTTGACTACAAACTCATCGACCAATCGGCCGCTGAGATCGTTGACACTGCCAAGCGCACCGGTGCTTTGGTCAAAGGCCCTGTGCCTTTGCCCACCCGGATGAAGCGTTTTGACATCCTGCGTTCGCCCCACGTCAACAAAACGAGTCGCGACCAGTTCGAAATCCGCACCCACCAGCGCTTGATGGACATCGTGGACCCCACCGACAAAACCGTTGACGCGCTGATGAAGCTCGATCTGCCCGCAGGCGTGGACGTGGAAATCAAGTTGCAGTAAAGCTTTGGCTCCTGCTGGGAAGGGTGCGATTGCGCACCGTTGCCGCTTGAGCTATAATCGAGGGCTTTCCCTGAATTGGCTTGCCGAATCAGGGAAGAAGCTGCGGCCTGAGGCGCGTGTCACCACGCGGTTCGAATGTCAGCTTCAACATCGGTCCCGGCCAATCGTTGTCGGGGTTTAAAAGCTTCTCAAAGCGGGCATGAAGCCCGCGGAGCAAACTATGAGTCAAAGCACCTCCTTGGGGCTGCTGGGGCGCAAAGTTGGCATGATGCGTGTGTTCACTGATGACGGCGATTCAATTCCCGTCACGGTGATCGATGTGTCTGACAACCGCGTCACGCAGGTCAAAACCCAAGACACAGATGGCTACGCTGCACTGCAGGTGGCGTTCGGTGAGCGTCGCGCTTCGCGTGTGACCAAAGCCGTTGCCGGTCATCTCGCCAAAGCGGGCGTTACCGCCGGTGAAATCACAAGCGAATTCCGCGTCACGTCTGAAACCCTCGGCAAGTACGCCGCAGGTGTCAAGATCGTGGTCGGTGATGTGTTCGCCGCAGGCCAAATGGTGGACGTGCAAGGCACGAGCATCGGTAAAGGCTTCGCTGGCACCATCAAGCGCCACAATTTCAGCTCGCAGCGCGCGTCGCACGGCAACAGCCGTTCGCACAACGTGCCTGGATCCATCTCGATGGCACAAGACCCAGGTCGCGTGTTCCCAGGCAAGCGCATGTCCGGCCATTTGGGCGACGTGACCGTCACCACGCAAAACCTCAAAGTGGTTCGCGTGGATGCCGAGCGTCAACTGCTGCTCGTCAAGGGCGCAGTACCAGGCAGCAAGAACGGTTTTGTAACCGTTCGCCCGGCTGTCAAAGCCAAAGCTTAAAGGAGCGAACTGATGCAGATCGATCTCCTCAATGATCAAGGCATGGCTTCTGCCAAAGTGGACGCTGCCGAAACCGTGTTCGGCCGCGACTACAACGAAGCGCTGATCCACCAAATCGTGGTGGCTTTCCAGGCCAATGCCCGCCAAGGCACGCGCGCCCAAAAAGACCGCGAGCAAGTCAAGCACAGCACGAAAAAGCCCTTCCGCCAAAAAGGCACGGGCCGAGCACGCGCTGGTATGACGTCTTCGCCTCTGTGGCGTGGCGGCGGTCGCATCTTCCCGAACTTGCCCGAAGAAAACTTCGGCCAAAAGGTCAACAAGAAGATGTACCGCGCTGGCATGGCAACCATCCTGTCTCAGCTTGTTCGCGATGGCCGCTTGGCCGTGGTGGATCAACTGAGCGTGGAAGCCCCCAAGACCAAACTCTTGGCCGCAAAACTCAAAGCCATGAATCTGCAATCCGTGATGGTGATTGCCGACGAAGTGGACGAAAACTTGTATCTGGCCTCGCGCAACCTGCCCAATGTGCTGGTGGTCGAGCCGCGTTACGCGGATCCTGTGTCTTTGGTGCACTACAAGAAGGTCATCGTCACCAAGTCCGCTGTGGGCAAACTCCAGGAGATGTTCGCATGAGCACCGCTGTGAAATCCCCCGCAAAACCCGCCGTGGACGAAGGCCGCTTGATGCAAGTGTTGGTAGGCCCCATCGTGAGCGAAAAAGCCACGCTGATCGCCGAGAAATCCAACGCCGTCACCTTCCGCGTGCTGCAAGACGCCACCAAAACTGAAATCAAAGCCGCTGTGGAATTGATGTTCAAGGTAGAAGTCAAAGGCGTGTCGGTTGTCAACATCAAAGGCAAAACCAAGCGCTTTGGCAAGGGCGTGGGTCGGCGAAACAACATTCGCAAGGCCTACGTGAGGCTCAAAGCCGGTCAATCGCTGAACCTCGGCGCGGAGGCTGCATAACATGGCCGTCATCAAACTCAAACCAACCACGCCCGGCCAACGCGCCGTCGTCAAGGTCACCCGCGATCACCTGCACAAAGGCGAAGGCTATGCGCCTTTGCTGGAGCCGCAGCACCAAAAAGCGGGTCGCAACAACAACGGCCACATCACCACCCGTCACAAGGGCGGTGGTCACAAGCATCACTACCGTGTGGTCGATTTTCGTCGCAGCAAAGACGGCATCGCCTGCAAAGTGGAGCGGATTGAATACGATCCCAACCGCTCTGCCCACATCGCCCTGGTGTGCTATGCCGACGGCGAGCGCCGCTACATCATCGCCCCACGTGGCGTTGACGTGGGCGCAAGCCTCATGAGCGGCGCAGAAGCACCGATCCGCGCTGGTAACTGCCTGCCCATCCGCAACATTCCAGTGGGTTCTACGATTCACTGCATCGAATTGCAGGCTGGCAAGGGCGCTCAGCTGGTTCGCTCGGCGGGTACGTCTGCCACCTTGCTTGCTCGCGAAGGCACTTACGCCCAGGTGCGCATGCGCTCTGGTGAAGTTCGCAAGATCCACATCGAGTGCCGCGCCGTGATCGGCGAAGTGGCCAACGGTGAGCACAGCCTGCGCCGCTACGGCAAGGCCGGTGTCAAGCGCTGGATGGGTATCCGCCCAACCGTGCGCGGCGTGGCGATGAACCCAGTGGACCACCCGCATGGTGGTGGCGAAGGTCGCACCGGCGAAGGTCAGCATCCCACCGATCCGTGGGGCAACCTGACCAAAGGCTACCGCACCCGCAACAACAAGCGCACGCAAGTCATGATCGTCTCGCGTCGTAAGAAATAAAGGGGTCTAGGAAATGTCACGCTCCCTGAAAAAAGGTCCATTCGTTGACCTGCATCTGATTGCCAAGGTTGAAAAAGCAACCGCTGGCAAGGACAAGCGCCCCATCAAAACCTGGTCGCGCCGCTCCATGATCCTGCCCGAATTTATCGGCCTCACGATTGCTGTGCACAACGGCAAGCAACACGTGCCGGTGTATGTGACTGACCAAATGGTCGGCCACAAGCTCGGTGAATTTGCGCTCACGCGCACGTTCAAGGGCCATCCGGCAGACAAAAAAGCCGCGAAGAAGTGAGGACCATCATGGAAACCAAAGCCTCATTGCGTGGTGTGCGCCTTTCTGCCGACAAAGGTCGCCTCGTGGCCGACCTGATCCGCGGCAAGAAAGTGGATCACGCCCTGAACTTGCTCAGCTTCACGCCCAAGCGCGGGGCTGTGATCATCAAAAAAGTGCTGCTCTCAGCGATTGCCAATGCCGAACACAACGACGGCGCGGACATCGATGAATTGAGCGTGAGCTCCATTTACGTGGAGCAAGGCACCTCGATGAAGCGCAGCGCAGCCCGTGCCAAAGGCCGTGGTGCTCGCATCGTCAAACCCACCTGCCATGTCTACCTCACGGTTGGCACCGGCGCGAAATGAACCAGGACTGAGAGAACATGGGACAAAAAATTCACCCCACTGGCTTTCGCCTGAGCGTCAGCCGCGATTGGAGCTCCCGTTGGTATGCCAGCAACCGCGATTTCGCGGGCATGCTGGCCGAAGATGTGGAAGTTCGTGAGTATCTGAAAAAGAAACTCAAAAACGCATCGGTTTCGCGAGTCGTGATCGAGCGGCCCGCCAAAAATGCGCGCATCACCATTTACTCGGCTCGTCCGGGCGTGGTGATCGGCAAAAAAGGCGAAGACATCGAGGTGCTCAAGAAAGAGCTGGCCACCAAGCTTGGCGTGCCGGTTGCTGTGAACATCGAAGAGGTGCGCAAGCCCGAAATCGATGCCCAGCTGATTTCTGACAGCATCACCCAGCAGCTCGAAAAACGCATCATGTTCCGCCGCGCGATGAAACGCGCCATGCAAAACGCGATGCGCATGGGCGCGCTCGGCATCAAGATCATGTCTGCTGGCCGCTTGAACGGCATCGAGATCGCCCGCACTGAGTGGTATCGTGAAGGCCGTGTGCCCCTGCACACCCTGCGCGCTGACATTCAGTACGGCTTTTCAGAAGCCAAAACCACCTACGGCGTCATCGGCGTCAAGGTATGGGTTTACAAAGGCGACACGCTGGGCCGCAACGATGCACCCAGCACCGCCAAGCCCGAAGGCGACGAAGAGCGCAGGCCCCGTGGCCCACGCGGCCCCCGCCCAGGCGGTGACCGACCAGGCAGCGATCGTCCACGTGGCCCCCGCCGCGCAGAAGGTCAGTCTGGCGCGCCGGTTGACGGAAGCGACAAACCAGCGGAAGCGGGTGCCGGTGTGAAAACCACGGTCAAACGCGTTCGCAAAGCAGCAGTGCCTGGCGCTGCTGCGGCTGAATAAGAGGTACAACCATGCTGCAACCAGCACGGCGGAAATACCGCAAAGAACAAAAAGGCCGCAACACCGGCATCGCAACCCGTGGCAACACGGTGGCGTTTGGTGATTTCGGCTTGAAATCCACCGACCGCGGCCGTTTGACCGCACGCCAAATTGAGTCCGCTCGTCGTGCCATTTCACGTCACGTCAAGCGCGGCGGCCGCATCTTCATTCGCATCTTCCCAGACAAGCCGATTTCTCAAAAACCGGCCGAAGTGCGCATGGGCAACGGCAAGGGCAACCCGGAGTACTACGTGGCTGAGATTCAGCCGGGCAAGGTGCTCTATGAAATCGTGGGCGTGCCAGAAGAGTTGGCGCGTGAAGCGTTTACCTTGGCAGCTGCCAAATTGCCGCTGCGCACCACATTTGTGACGCGCATGCTCGGCGCTTGAACCCAGGAGAACTCTGATGAAAGCTGCTGAACAACGCAAAGAGCTGCGCGCCAAGGATGTTGCTGGCCTGCAAACCGAAGTCAAAGAGCTGCAAAAAGCCCACTTTGGTCTGCGGATGCAAAAAGCCACGCAACAGCTCAACAACACCGCCCAACTGGGCATCACCCGCCGCGCCATTGCCCGAGCCAAGACCCTTCTTGCGCAAAAGCAAGCGGCCGCTTGAGTGCCTTGAGAGGACATGAACATGACTGAACAAGCATCATTGAAGCGCACCCTGGTGGGCAAAGTTGTGAGCGACAAGCGCTCCAAAACCGTGACCGTGCTCGTGGAGCGCCGTGTGAAACACGAGCTCTACGGCAAGATTGTTGCGAAGTCGAACAAGTACCACGCCCACGACGAAAAGGGCGAGTACCACATGGGCGACATGATCGAGATCACCGAATCGCGTCCCATTTCTAAAACCAAGAACTGGGTTGCGACAAAGTTGATCGAGAAAGCTGCCACGGTTTAAACCACCGACGGCGCTGACCGCACAAAAACGGCTCACAATGTGGGCCGTTTTTCATTGTCGGCTTCATGAGTGGACGCCGCGTTCATTCACGCCACATCCCTTCACGCCGCGCTCACTCAAGCGGCACTCACTTGGAGAAAATCACATGATCAAAGTCGGCGATACCCTACCCAGCACCACCCTGATGGAATTCATTGACGTGGAAACCGAAGGCTGCAGCTTGGGGCCGAACCCGGTGGACGTGGCCAAAGCCACGGCAGGGAAAACGATCGCGCTCTTCGCGCTGCCGGGCGCTTACACCCCCACCTGCTCGGCCAAGCATGTGCCGGGCTTTGTACACAGCTTCGACGAGCTGAAGGCCGCTGGCGTAGACGAAATTTGGTGCCTCAGTGTGAACGACGCTTTTGTGATGGGTGCCTGGGGCCGCGATCAAAAGGTGGCTGGCAAGGTGCGCATGATGGCCGACGGCAGCGCCGATTTCGCCAAGGCCACTGGCCTCACGCTCGACCTGACGGCGCGTGGCATGGGCCTGCGCAGCAACCGCTACAGCATGCTTGTGAAAGACGGCAAGGTGAGCACCCTCAACATCGAAGGCCCCGGCAAATTCGAAGTGAGCGACGCGGCAACGCTGCTCGCCCAAGCCAAGGCTTGAACCTGGCAAGCGCATCGGCATTTTTGCGCGCGGCTGTACTTTGAGCGCGGAAACACCAGCAAGTGGCTTGCGCGCCTTAACCCTTTGGGTTGAGCGTGTCGTCACTTGGGGCCTGCCCGCGCTGCTGCTGTGGATCGTCAGCCGTTCGACTGAGCTTCAGCAGCAGTGGCAAGACAGGTTCGCGTTTGTCGCCGCGCAGTTCGTCGCTGAGCCCTACCGCGCGTTCACCGCGCCGTTCTTGCATCTGTCGTTTGAGCACGCGGCCGTGAATGCTGCCATGTGGGCCATGCTCTGCCTCTTCGCGCGCAGGGCGGGTGTATTCAGCGCGGCGATGGCCGTTTTGATGTTTGCCTGGCCTGCTTCGAATGCCTTGCTTTGGTTGCTGCCGGATCAGAATTTGCGCGTGGTGGGTTTGTCTGGGCCCCTGTACGCCTTGTGGGCTGCGCTGTCTGCGTTGGCCCTAGCTCAAAAATCCCTGCGCTGGGTGGCATGTGTATCGATTGCGGTGCTGAGCTTCAAACTCTGGGCAGAGCAGGCATGGCTGACTCCTGTCGCCAATAGCCCGGTCTGGCGTTTCCCGGTCGTGCAAGCGGCGCATTTCACGGGCGCGCTTGCGGCAGGAGTGCTCACCTTCACGGTTGGCTTCTTCACCTGGCTCCTTCGGCCCAGCCCGCAGCCGCCGCCCAAGGCCGAGAAGCCCCTTGTTCCTGAGGACGCTGCGGCGGGCGCTGCCAGCACGGTTGCGGCCGGGTCAGCTGACGTACAGCCGTTGCCTGCGGCGTTGATTCCCTCCGAAGCTGGTGTCTCGCCGAGCGAGGCGTCGACTGCGACGGACTCAGCCGCCAATCCAGCCGCCAATCCAGCCGCCGAACTTGCCGCTGCCGCAGCCGCTCAAGCTGATATGCAGCCTATGCCTGCTGCCGAATCCGCTCCACCAAGCGCGTCGTGGAGTAGCCGCCTACGAAGCTCAGTGCGAGGGCTTTTCCGCCGTAACTCTGCACCAGCCGCCCCTCTTTGAGCGCGGCCATGTCGTAGTCGCCGCCTTTCACGATGATCTCGGGGCGCAGCCAATCGATCAGCTCATAGGGTGTGTCTTCGTCAAACCAAGTGACGGCATCCACGCTTTGCAGCGCGGCGATCACATGCGCGCGGTCTTGCTCGTTGTTCAAAGGCC
Organism: Comamonadaceae bacterium; assembly: GCA_013298415.1. Lineage (GTDB taxonomy): Bacteria > Pseudomonadota > Gammaproteobacteria > Burkholderiales > Burkholderiaceae_C > JAAFHN01. The sequence continues at coordinate 7,769 of JAAFHN010000005.1, read as the reverse complement.
GCTCCGGCCCCTTGCCGAGGCGGCGAGCGGATGCATCCGTGTTGAGCGCCACCACCAAACTGCCTCCCAAAGCGCGCGCGGCATCCAAATACGTCACATGGCCACGGTGCAGCACGTCAAACACGCCATTCGTGAACACCAGTGGCTTAGGCAGGGCCAAAAACAAGCGTTTTTGCTCCTGTGTCCTGGTATTCACATCATTTGTTGCTATGAATTTTGAATGGAAGGCTGGCATGGCTTGCGACAGGGTTCTGACCCCCGCAGTGTAGGCTTAGGGCAATTATGGAAACCCAACTCTTCACCACCGCCACCGAAGCCGCGCGCGGCTTCGCCACCAGCCTCGGCCTGATCGTGGCCATCGGCGCGCAAAACGCCTTTGTGCTCCGCCAGGGCTTAAAGCGCGAGCACGTGGCCTTGGTCGCACTCTTTTGCGGCTTAAGCGATGCCTTGCTGATTGCCGCAGGCGTGGCTGGCCTGGGCGTGCTCGTTCAGGCTCAGCCCTTGCTGCTCACGGGACTGCGCTGGTTTGGCGCTGCGTTTTTGCTGGCCTACGGCGTCGCAGCGACCCGTCGGGCCATGCGCGCGAGCAGCTTGCAAGCCGCAGCCACCGAGCGCTTGAGCATCGGCCAATGCCTTGCCATGCTCGCGGGCTTTACCTTCCTGAACCCGCATGTGTACTTGGACACCGTGGTGCTGATTGGCGCACTCGCTCATGCCAAGGGCGAAGCGGCGCTGCCCTGGGCTTTTGGCGGCGGTGCGATGCTGGCCAGCGCAAGCTGGTTTGTGGCGCTGGCCTTTGGCGCACGCTGGCTGCAGCCCCTCTTTGCCAAGCCGCTGGCGTGGCGAATCTTGGATGCGGGAATCGCCGTCGTGATGTTCGGCTTGGCCGCGGGACTGCTCTTGGGCGCGTTTTGATCTGGGAAATTGCACATGACCAAAGGCTCCTGCCAATGCGGCCGCATCAAATTTGAACTCAGCGCGCCGCTCGAATCCGCCAGTGTGTGTCACTGCCTGCAGTGCCGAAAGCAATCCGGCCATGTCTTTGCCGGTGCCAACGTTGCCAAGGCGGCCGTCAAACTCGAAGGCGAAGCACACCTGAGCTGGTACCAGGCCAGTGAAAAAGTGCGCCGAGGCTTTTGCAAACACTGCGGCTCGTGGCTCTTCTGGGAGCCCATCCACCGCGACTGGACCTCCGTTGCGCTCGGCAGCATCGACGGCCCAAGCGGCGTGCGGCTTGAGCGGCACATCTTCGTCTCGGAAAAGGGCGATTACTACGAGATCGCGGATGGGTTGCCACAGAATGAAAGGTGAAGTTTCAAGCCTCGGATCATTAACCAACTAGATTAAAATCCGGCATGGAAAAACGAGCCGCACATGTCAAACTCAGTGTGGTTCACGACCTGATCGCTCGTGCCCGAGTCCGTGCAACGGCGAGCGCCTTCTTGGGCGCACGTGAACTGGGCATCGAAGACTTGGCTGGCATGTGTGACGTGGTTCTTGGCTTGACGCAGCAAGAGTTTTACAAAAGCATGACCACGCACGCAGATCACCGAGTTTGGCAAGACGTGTACCGCACCAAGACCAGTCAGGGTCGTGCGGTTTATCTGAAGCTAACCGTGATCGATGATGTGTTGATTGTTTCCTTCAAGGAGCTGTAGCGATGAAATGCCCCTGCTGTGGTGCCGCCGAGCTGGCACGCGAAACCCGTGATTTGCCCTATACCTACAAGGCCCAAACACTGCGGGTACCAGCGGTCACTGGCGATTTTTGCCCCGCTTGTGGCGAGGTGATCCTCGATCAAGCGAATGGCGACCGCTTCAGCGAGGCGGCCGGTGCTTTCCAGCGTAAGGTGAATGCCTCTCTGGTTGATCCCGTGTTCATTGCCGCCGTGCGAAAGCGACTCAAGCTTGATCAGCGTGAAGCCGCTGAGATTTTTGGCGGCGGTGTCAATGCGTTTTCGCGGTACGAAACCGGAAAAACCAAACCTCCCATCGCATTGGTGAAGCTGCTCAAGGTGCTCGAAAAGCACCCGCGCTTACTGGCTGAAGTGCGCGCGGGCTAGCGGCGAATCGAAACCCGCACGTCTGTCTATTCCACGATTTGATTTTCCAGCCACCCCAGCCCCTTAATACCACACCTCACCCTTGTGCCCACCGGGCAGTCGGTGACGCCTTCGGGGGTGCCGGTGAGGATGAGGTCGCCTCGCTCTAGGGTCATGATGTGGCTCAGGTAGGAGATGAGGTAGGCGACTGAGAACACCATGTCGGCGGTGGTGCCGGTTTGGGTGATCTGGCCGTTGATCTCGGTTTGGAGCGTCAGCGCTTGGGGGTTAGGCACGTCGGCGGCATCGGTGAGCCAAGGGCCGATGGGGGTCGTGGCGTCGCGGTTTTTCACGCGCAAGTTGGGGCGGTACCAGTTTTCCAGGTCGTCTCGGATGGCGTAGTCGTTGGCAACCGTGTAGCCGAGCACGTAAGTGAGTGCATGCTCTTGGCTCACGCCCTTGCAGCGCTTGCCGATCACGACTGCCAGCTCGCATTCTTCGTGCATGTGGGTGGCGTGGGCGGGGCGCACTGTTTGGCCCAAATGGCCTGTGAGTGCATGCTCGCTTTTCAGAAAAACGAGAGGTTCGCTGGGCGCTTTGAAGGCGAGCTCTTTGGCGTGATTGGCGTAGTTGAGGCCCAGGCAGGCAATCGTGCGCGGGCCTTGCAAGGCTTCGGGCAAGGGCGGGTGCCAGCGCTGCACTTGGGCAATGCCGATCTGTGAGCCGTCGCGCAGGCGCAGGATTTGGGGATCGGCACCCTCGGCACTCGCCCAATGCTGCGCGCCTTTGTAGCTGACGAAAGCGTGCTTCATGCGTTGGTCGCCCCGTTTTCACTGGCCCGATCCACCACGGTCTGAACCAGCTCACCGAGCGCGGGATGGGTGGGCGACCAAAGCCGCACTTGGTCGTCCGCCGCTGCCACCGGCAAGCTTCCATCCGGCAAAGCAAGCTGCCCGAGCATCAGCGCGTCCAGCGGTTGTGGGCTCATGAACTCGCACACGTCTTGCAGCAATTGCAGCGGCTTTCGCGTCGCGTCGCCCAAACGCCAGGTGATTGGCTCGTTGCCATTGATCTGCAAAGCAAGTTCCACGGCCTCCAACTCGCCCCAGTTCAGCGCAAGCGCGGTGCGCGGCCCCAAGCCCAGCATGCCGTCATGCGCGTTGAACTTCAGCGGCGGCCTGTGCCAGCCGCCCGCAGCCGCGCTGTGCGGCAAAGTCCAATCCAGCATGGGTTGCAACCACGCTACTGAATCTATAGCATCAGATGATGTAAATACCTGGACAGAGGATGGATTTTGCGCAAAATTGGGCATGAAAACCAGCGCGACGCTGCCCGCAGCGGCCAATCGAGTCTGGCCAGGCGGCAAATGCACTTGCGGCGAGCGATTGAAGGTGTTGCGCGGCTTCACAAAGAGCACCGGTGCTTTGGGCAGGGCTTTGTAGGGCTGTGCCGCATCGGCCACCACACGCTCGGCTGCTGCCCATTGCGCAGGGTGGTTCAGCAGGCTGCCAAACACCGCTCCGAGCATCTCGCTGGCCACGTTTCAAGCCTCTTTCGTGACCAGCACCTGGTCGATTTTCGAGCTGTCCACATCCAGCACCTCAAAACGAAAGCCTTGCAAGCTGGCGTTGTCGGTGCGGCGGGGCACGCGGCGCAAGAGCGTCATCAAAAGCCCCGCCAGCGTGTCGTAGCTGCCCGCTTCGGGCAGGGCTTCGGTGTCCAGCTCCAAGGCGCGGGCCACGTCCACGATGGGCGTTAAGCCATCCATCAGCCAAGAGCCATCGGCGCGGCGCACGATTTGCTCCTCGTCGTGCGGCTGCACCAGGCCCGCCATCACGGTGCTCATCACGTCGTTGAGCGTGATCACACCCACCACCAGGCTGTACTCGTTCACGATCACCGCAAAATCTTCGTGCGCTTCTCTGAATTGCTGGAGCATTTCTGAGAGCGTGATCCGATCCGGCACCATCAGCACGCGCTGCAAAAGCGCTTTGCCTGGCTCGCCGCGCAGCGAAATCGGCTCGCCTTTGAGCACGCGGGCAAACAAATCCGCCGCATCCACGTAGCCCAGCACCTGGTCAATGCTTTCTTGGCAGACCAAATAAGTGCTGTGCGGCTGCTGGGCGATGCGCGCGCGGATGAGGGTCTCGTCGTCGTCCACCAAAAAGTGAACGATCCGCTGGCGGGTTGTCATTGCGCTTTCCACCGTGCGGGTGTCCAGCTCGATCAGGTTTTCAATCGCCTGGCGCTCGTTTTGGTGCAGCACACCGGCTTTGGCTCCGGCCTCGGTCAGCGCCAGCAAATCGTCAGAAGTCACGCGCTCGTCGCGCTGCTGCGGCAAGCCCAAAAGCCGCACCAACACATTGGCCAGGCCGTTGAAAAGCAGCACCGCCGGGTGCATCAAGCGCGATACCCAACGCATCGGCCCCACCAGCGCCGTGGCCGCTATCTCAGGCTGGCTGAGCGCCACCCGTTTGGGCAGCAAATCGGCGAACAGGATGAAAAACGAGGTGGTGATCAGCACCGAGATGATGAGCGCAATCGTCTGCGCTGTGGCCTCTGAAAAGCTGCCTTGCAAAGCCGAGGCCACGTAGGGCGAAAAGGCTTGATCGCCTACCACGCCGCCCAGAATCGCCACCATGTTTTGCCCGATTTGCACCACCGTGAAGTAGCTGCCGGGGTGGGCTTGCACGGCCAGCACCAGGGCTGCGCGCGGGTTGCCTTCATCGGCCAGCTGCTGCAATTTCAGCGTGCGGGCGCTGGCCATGGCAATCTCAGCCATGGCAAAAAACGCGCTGCAGCAAATCAGCAGCGCGATCACAAACAAACTTTGTCCGAAACTCATACGCCGCTTTGGGCGCGCCGACGCATGCCGTCAGTACGCCTTAAGTCTCCTGCTCTGCAAACACCATGAGCACGCCGGTATAGCCGTGGATTTGTTGGTGCGCAATTTCGCCGCCTGCGAAAAACCCGATCAGCGGCACATCGCCCAGCGCATGCCGGATCAGCTGAGCTTCGGCGCTTGGTGCGCCAAAGTGCGGGCCACCGCGCCCGGCGCAGCTCACGTAAATGGCACCCGCGATGCCCGGTGCGGGCGGCACGTCGGCTGCCTCGCCCATCATGGCGGCTTGTCGCTCGCTCAGAGTTTCGGGCTCGAGTGCGGCGCGCAGCTCGGTGCAAATGCGGCGCAAATCGGCGCGGGCGGCGCTCGTGTTGCGCTCGCAAAAGGCGAGGTTGTCGCCCACCGTGAGCGTTTCGGCCACGGCAATCGCGCCGCGACCAGGATCCAGGCCAATCAAATGCCGCACCCTGGTGCGCGAGGACAGGCCGCGCGGCACGCGCTGCGGCTCCCAGGTGTCCTCAATGCCGATCAGCGTGCGCCGCAGCTTGTCCATCGCGCCCGCGCTGATGCGGCCCTGCATGGAGCTTGGGCCTAGCTCCAAGTCGCGCAGCAAGCAAGTGAGCGCTGGCTCACCGTCTAGGCTCAGCAGCAAGTGCCCGTCTGCCGCACTCACTCGGCGTTTCGGCCCGATGGCTTGGCAGCCTTGGGTCACGCGCGCATGCAGCCCCGCTGCGTCGGTGAAGGCCACGCCGCTCAAGCCGCCTTGAAATACGCCGTCTCCCAGCCCTGTGTCTGCCACCTGCACGGCTTGCTCGCGGCTGGCCACCAGGCCACCAAACACCTGCTCGCTCGCGGTGCGCTCGGCCAGCTCTTCGATCAGCTCGGGCAAGTCGGGCGTGTGGCCATCGGCATGCACAAGCGCCGTGTGCGCTGCAAATCCGCCGAGCGGCTGCGCGCCATGAAACACGCGAAAGCTCGAATGCGGCAAATTGAGCAGCATCAAGGCAATTGCCGGCTCATCGATGTATTCGGCGCCAGAGCCCATCACGCCCACACCCACGCCGCCTGACCAGGCACTCACCTGCGGCAATCGGTTGCGCAAGTGGGCCACGATGTCTTTGGCATTCGCGCCAAACGCATCGGTGAAGTACACGATGCCCAAAAGCGCTTCGCCAGGTGCTGCCTCGCTCACCCGAGGCAGCACCTGCGCCAGCGCCAGCTCAGCGCAGGCTTGCCATTGCGGGTGGGTGGCGTGGGCGTGGAGGAAGGGCATGGGGACGGCGGACTTGGGGGCTAGGGGCTAGGGCGCGACCGATTACGCGGCACGCTTTTTGGCGGCGGAGAAGGCGCTCTGGCGCTTCGGGGCTGCGGCTGGGGCCTTTGCTGGGGCTCTTGCCTGCGCTTTGGTCGCGGTTTTGCGTGCTGTCGCAGTCTTTTTCACGGCATTTTGAGCCTCTGTCTCGGTGTTTGCAGCTTTCTTTGCTATCTTTTTGGGTGCGATCGCCGAGCTGCCTTTGCCGCCTACGCCACCGAGCGCGGCCTTGGTCATGGCTTCTGTGGCTTTCATGCCGCCCTTGGCGAACTCGGTGGCCATGTTTTTGGCGGCATCCAGCGCGGTCTTTTGGCTTGCTTGCTGCATCGCGTTGCCCGCGATTTCGGTGAACTGCTTGGTGAGGCTGCCCCACCACTGCATCGGATCGGGCACCGCGCTTGCCGACGCACCGGCAGCGCCCGCTGCCGCAGCTTTGAGGGGGTTCTCGCCTTTGCTGGCGGCCTTCGCGGCGCTGGTTGCCGCGCCTACTGCCTTGCCCACGCCGCTCATCACCGTGTCAGCAGCCTTCAATTTGAAGGCATTGGCCACGTCGCCGAGGTTGAAGTTCATGTCTTGCAGCGTGGCAAGCGTCATCTTTTGCACTTCTAGCGCTTGAATCACAGCCGCGAGCGCTTTGGCGTTTTGGTCGAGCCAAAACTGAACTTGTTTGAGATCTTCCAGCCGCTTATCCAGCTCCTCCACATTCAGCGTGGGCGCGATCCAGTTCGCCAAATTGGGCAGTTGCGGGATGTTTTGCGTGGCCTGCTTGCTTAAAGACTGCAAAAAGTCGAAGCCCGGCACAAATTTGCCAAAGCCAAGGGGGTCAACAGCTGCCATGAATTGCTCCTGGTTTCAACGCGCTCCATCATCGCACAACGGGCTCAAATCTCGATCTTCGACCCAAGCTCCACCACCGCGTTGTTGGGCAGGCGCAGGAAATCGGCCGCGCCGCTCGCGTTGTGGTGCATTTGGGCGAAGAGTTTTTCGCGCCAGGGGGCCATGCCGCCGCCGAGGGTGGGCACAACCACATCACGGCTCAAGAAATAGCTGGTTTGCATCGGATCTAGCGCGCAGCCACGGCCTTTCATGCCTTGCAGAGCCGTGGGCACATCGGGCTCGTTTTTGAAGCCGAAATTGAGCGTGACTTGCCAGCAATCGTGGCCGAGCGGCTCCACTTGGATGCGTTTGTCCAGCCCGATCCAGGGCACTTCGTGGCTTTTCACGGTCACAAAGAGGTTGTGCTCGTGCAGCACCTTGTTGTGCTTCAGGTTGTGCAGCAGCGCGTTGGGCACTGCCGTGGCATCTGAGGTGAGGAACACGGCTGTGCCGTCCACCCGCACCGGCGGGCTGATGAATACCGCATCTAAGAAGCTGCGCAAATCCAAGCCCTCGGCCTTTTGCTTTTCAGCCATCAAGCGACGGCCTTCTTTCCAGCTGAACATCAGCGTGAAGATGGCTGCGCCAAGCAGCAGCGGAAACCAGCCGCCATCGGCGAGTTTCAGCATGTTCGATGCCCAAAAGGCCAGATCGATCACGAAAAACACGCCGGTGGCCGCCACGCAGAGCCACAGCGG
>JAAFHN010000549.1 GCA_013298415.1 Comamonadaceae bacterium | reverse complement strand
CCCGTGAACTTTCCGGCGGCATGAAGATGCGGGTGAGCATTGCGCGCGCACTCATCACCAAGCCCAAGCTGCTTTTGATGGACGAGCCTTTTGCCGCACTCGACGAGATGACGCGCTTCAAGCTCAACCAAGACTTGTTGCGCCTGTGGCAAGCCGAGCAATTCACGGTGATCTTTGTGACGCACAGCGTGTTTGAAAGCGTGTTTTTGAGCGAGCGCATCGTGGTGATGGCCGCCCGCCCTGGCCGCGTGATTGCCGATATCGCGGTGCCGCAAGCCTACCCACGGCCCCCGGGCTTTCGCACCACGCCCGAATACAGCGCGCATTGCATCGAGGCCAGCGAAGCACTCGCCCACGCAGGGGAACACCATGACTGAAGCCTTGAGGCCCGCACTCACCGCCGCAGAGCAGCGCGAGCAAACCTTGAAGCGCACGGTGCCCATCGTGGTGCTGCTGCTCGCGGTGCTGGCCTGGGAGGCCGTGGTGCGCATCAACCAAATCCCGCACTACATCCTGCCCGCGCCGAGCCTGGTGGCCAAAACGCTGGTGAAAGATTTCGGAAGCCTCTGGCCCAGCTGGTGGTACACGATCAAGCTCACGTTTTCAGCGCTCGGCTTGGCTGTGGTGGGCGGTGTGGCGCTTGCGATGCTGTTCGCGCTCAGCAAGTGGGTGGAGATGAGCCTGTGGCCATTCGCCATCGTGTTGCAAGTCACGCCGATTGTGGCCATTGCGCCGCTGATTTTGATTTTTGTGCCCAGCACCACGGGCGCTTTGCTGATCTGCGCCTGGATCGTGGCCTTTTTCCCGATCCTCTCCAACACGGTGATTGGCTTGAAGAGCGCCGACCACAACTTGAAAGACCTCTTCTCGCTCTACCGCGCAAGCAAGTGGCAAACCCTGCGCTACTTGCTGATCCCCTCAGCCATGCCCTACTTCATCGCAGGCTTAAAAATCGCGGGCGGCCTGAGCTTGATTGGCGCAGTGGTGGCTGAATTCACAGCCGGCGCGGCGGGCCGCGACACGGGGCTTGCCTCCCGCATTCTGGAAGCCAGCTTTCGCACCGAAATTCCGCGCATGTTCGCAGCGCTTGTGCTCGTGTCGCTCACGGGCGTGATGATTTTTGTGCTCTTCAACCTGGTTGGCAAGCTCGCGCTTGGCAAGTGGCACGAGTCTGAAGTGAGCCAAAAGCGGTGAATGATCGAAGCTGATGCGGCTCAACCACCAACACATCCCAAAAGCGCTGCTCGACCCAACGCTTTTTGACGCGCCGAGCTACGACTTGCACATCGAAGCAGGCCACATCCGCTCGATCCGCGCCAACGATGCGCGGCCCACGGCCACGCTGATGTCCTGCCCGGTGGACATCCACGTGCACCTGGACAAAACGGGCGTGGTGCAGCGCACAGGAGCTGCTTGCGGCGATTTGCACAAGGCCATCGCCTTGATGGCAGCCGAGCGCGATGCGTTCACTGAAGCCGACGTGAACGCTCGGATGCAGGCCGCGCTGCTTGCGGCCTACGGGCAAGGCACGCGCGCCATGCGCACACACTTGGATTGGATGCAGGTCGCAGCGCCAGTGAGCCTCTCGGTGTTTGAGGGGCTGCGCGAAGCTTGGCGCGGCCGCATGGTGCTGCAAGCAGTCAGCCTCACGCCGCTGGATTTTTTTGTGGAAGACAACGCAGCCGAGGCTGAAGCCTTGGTGCAACGCGTGGCTGAGGCGAACGCGCGCTGCGAAGCCGCCAGCGGCGAAGCGGTGCTCTTGGGTGCCTTTGTTTGGAAAAACGAGGATCTGCGCGGCAAGCTGCGCCTCTTTTTCGAGCTGGCGCAGGCCCATGGCTTGGATGTGGATCTGCACATCGACGAAGGCCTGGACGCAGATGCAAGGGGCTTGCGCGTGGCCGCAGAACTCGTGCAGAGCATGCGCTTTGAGGGCCGCGTGACTTGCGGGCATGCCTGCTCCCTCTCGGTGCAGCCGCATGAAGAGGCCGTTGCCACACTGCGCAAAGTGGCCGCCGCGCGCATGGCCTTGGTGGGCCTGCCCAGCACCAATGCCTACTTGCAAGGCTCCTGGGCCGAAACGCCGCTTGAGCGTGGCATTTTCAGGATAAATGAAGCCTCTGTCATAGGCGTATCAACATCCATTGCTACAGATAACGTAGCAGACGCCTTCTTTCCCTATGGCAGCTATGACCTGCTCGATACCTTCGCATTCGGCGTGCAGCTCGCGCATTTGCACCCTGCGGACGAGTGGCTCAGCAGCATCACCACCCAACCCGCCCGCGCCATGGGCTTGCCCTGGGATGGTGTGCTGCGTGATGGTGCGCCCGCGCACCTGATCCAGCTCAAAGCCACCAACGCCTACGAACTCATCACCCCCATCGGCCGCGAGCGCCGCGTGATGCGGCGGGGTGAGTGGGTGCGGGCCGTATAGGGTGCAGGGATCCTTTGAACGCAGAGTTCGCGAAAGTGCGCGGAGTTCGCAGAGGAAACAGCCTAAGTTTTGTGCTGTCGCCTGGCAGCGTGTGTTGCCGGATACCGAGGTCTACGCGCGGTAACCTTAAAAAAATTTG
>JAAFHN010000539.1 GCA_013298415.1 Comamonadaceae bacterium | reverse complement strand
CACGACGTTCACCCGGTCCACCAACAGCGCGCCCGATTGGCTCACAGCGCCACCGGAAGTAAGGTTCAAACTGCCCGCTGTGCCCTGCACCGCCACGGCACCCGCAGAGTTGAGGGTGACGGCATTCGCCGCCGTAAAGCTGACCGGGCCGCCATAGGTGGAGGCAATCGCCAAGCTGATGTCGTCGGCACGCAGGGTGCTTGCCCCGCTCACGTTCACGGCTGCAGATTGCGAAATGCGACTGCTGGCATTCACCAGCAAGGGCCCGCCCACACTGAGCGAGCCGAGGCTCACGGTTTGTGCATTCAGGGTGAGGTTGTTGCTCGCGCTGCCACTCACGATCAGCCCGGTGGCTTGCGTGAGGGTTGTGCTGCCCACACCGTTCAACGCCACCGGCCCACCAAAGCTTGAACCGGCTCCACCCAGATTGAACACGCCGCCGCCAGAAAGGCTGAGCCCCCCGGCACTGATGGCCGCAGATTGCGAAACGGTGCCCGCTGCATTGATGCTGAGCACGCCGCCCGCCGTCAAACCGCTTGTGCCATTGCTGCCCACAATCACGGTGCCGATGCGCATGTCGCTCACATCACGCAGGGCCAGAGCGCCAGCGCTTTGTGCGGCAACAACACCAATGTCGTTGGGCGCAGCATCCAAGAGCACTGCCGCGCCGCTTACGGCCAAGCTGCTTGCCGTGATGGCGCCTGCTGCCGTTTGCGACACCACGCCGCCGCTGCCGATCAGCAGCACGCCTGAGCCGCGATTCACCGCACCTACAAGCTGCACATTGCCGCTGCTGGCGCCACCGATGGCAAGCACAGGCACCTGGATGCGCTGGAGCTCGGCAGCATCGAGGGACAGCGCTCCTGCTTGAGAACCGCCAAGCGCGATGCCGCGCCCGGCAGTCTGGCCGCGCACGAGCACCGCACCGGCAGTCACGGGGCCGAGCACATCCACATCGTCGGCTGCCATCTCGATTTGCCCGGAACCGACCGAGAGCGACGCCACCCTGAGGGTACCCGCCGCCTGGGTGAGGTTGGCCGAGCTTGCGCGCAGTACGCCAGCGCTTTGATCAAACGATTGGGACACCACCACCGCACCCGCTTGCAAGAGCCCGCCCGTCTGCACAAATCGCTGCACGGCCACATTGCCTGCGGTGTGTTGACCTGAGCTCACACTCAATGCCGTGCTGGAGATCGCGCCGATGCTTTGTGTGCCGCCCGAAAGCGACAAGGTGCCGATGCCATCCACGGCAGCCAAGCCGTAGTTGCCACCAAAGAACTGCGCGCTGCCGTTGTTCAGCTGAACCGTGCCAGCGCCTGTGCCGTTGCCTGCTAGAACGCTGAGCACGCCGCCATTGGTCACCGCCAAAACACCGTCAATCCGAGAAGGCTTGGCGCCGTCAATCGCAAGCGTTTGGCCGTTCACGGTCAAACGGTCGTCGCTGCCGAGCACCAGCCCGCCAGTAAAGCCGTTCTGACCAGCCATGTTCACGTTGTGCGCACCGCCACGATCAATCACCGCAAGCTCTGCGGCCATCGGCACATGGCCAGTGTCCCAGTTGGCGGGGTTGAACCAGTTGTTGTCGCGGGCGGCACCCGTCCAGGTGTTGTCGCGCGCCAATGCAACCAACTGATACCGATCGCTGCCGAACACACTGCCGCTGAAGCTGCCACCCGGGCTCAGGCTGGTGAAACCGCCACTCACGCTGCCGCCTTGCACCACATCGAAGCTGCTGCCCGCCGCATAGGAAGCATTGGGCGCATCGGCAAGGCGTGCCACACCACCAAGCGCCGCGCTGCCCGAGACCAGCAGCTGATCCACAGCACCACCAGAGCCCAAATCCACCATCAACACGGCAGAGCCACCCATGTTCAGATTGCCCACCACGCGCAAGCTGCCGACTTGGCCTGCGCCTCCTGGTGAAAGAGTTCCCAGCACTGTCAGCCCGGAGCCGCCGACCGTGAGCGTAGACGCTCCCAAGTTGCTCACCGCGCCGAGCCCTCCCAGGTTCATGCCCCGAGAAATCGACAAAGCTGCCGCGTTTTGCAAAAAGAGCCCTCCGCTGCCCACCATGAGGCTGGCCGCGCTAGCCGCGCCACCCACGCTCACGATTGGCGTTGCGCCGCTGCGGTCGATGCTTGCAAAGCTTGTGGCGTTCGGTGTGCCTCGGCTCCAGTTGGCATCCGTCGTCCAGGCCCCGCTGGCATCCGTGTTCCAGTTCGTGCTCACGCCCGTGGGCGCGATTCGCAGCGCTGTGCCGCCGTTGGCAAGGCTTGCGTTGAATCCAGCCACGCCAGCGATGCCGCTGAGCACGCTGGGTGATCCTCCGCTGATGTTGGAGGCAGAAATCAGGTCATATTGACTGTCTGTCCTAGTACTTATTGCATTTTCTGCTACCGTAATCGTAGCGTTCGGGTTCAAGCTCACATTGCCGCTCACGTTCAGGCGGTCGGCGCTCGTTGCACTGCCGATGTCCACTTGGAGTCGACTGCCCGCTGCGAAGGCCAGGTTGCCTGCGATGCTCAAGCTGCCCACGCTGCCTGCACCTGCTGGTGTGATGAGGCCTGCGTTGTTGAGGTTGCCGCCGTTCAAGTTGAGTGCGCCTGTGCCGCTC
>JAAFHN010000003.1 GCA_013298415.1 Comamonadaceae bacterium | reverse complement strand
GGAAGCTGCACCGATCTTGAGCGCTGTGCGGCTGCACTTCGGTCTTGGTCGCTACAAACCTGCGGATTACACCTCCGGGCAGTTTGGCCATTTTGATCCCAGCGTGCTCGCTCAGGCCCGCAAGCGCGTGTCTACCGCCAAAGACCTGTGGACTACCTTGACTAGCGGTGAGGGTGCCAAGCGCAAGCAAACCCTCGATCAGTTTGCTCTGGTTTCTGAGTCGCTCGTCAAGCTGCACCCCCAGAGCCAAGCGCTGGCTTCTGCCCTGACCCGCGCGGTGGAGCTTGCGACCTCCTCCAACTCCCCGCCGAGCGCGGAGCTGGCCCTGGAAGTGGCCACGGCCGTGTTGTACTTGGAAGCGGCTTTTGAGGATTTGGATCCGACTGATGCGCAATTGGCGCAACGCACCAATCGACTCGCTCAGCGCTTGGAAAGTGTGCGGGGCGGAGCTGCAAGTGAAGCCCTTGAGCCTTGGATCGAAGAGCTTTATCGCAAGGTAAGCGATCGCCAGACAATGGGCAGCGTGGTCGGTGAGCTGCGCGTTTCGCTCAATGAAGTGGAGCGGTGCCTCGATCAGTTCTTCCGTGAACCGACTCAGCCGCAAGTACTTCAACCTGTGCCTGCGCAGTTGCAGCAGATGCGAGGCGTGTTGACCGTGCTGGGCTTGAGCGACGCGTCGGCGGCGGTGATGCGGATGCGCGAGTCGGTCGAGGCCATGCTGGTGACCGAGATCGATCCCCAGCGGGCCGCTGCGGCGGGCACATTCGAGAAGCTGGGCAACAACTTGGGTGCCTTGGGTTTCTTGATTGACATGCTGGGCTACCAGCCCGCGTTTGCCAAGAAGCTGTTTGCTTACGATGCAGGTTCGGGCGAGCTTCGGCCCTTAATGGGCAGAAGCCCGGAGGCTCAGCGGCATCGCCCAGCAGCGGCAAACACGGTCGTTCAGTTGCCCGGCGCCGCGCCAGCGAAGCAGCCATCGGTTCAGCCGGCTTCGCTGTCGGCGACGGCCAAGCCGGGCGGCATTGACTTTTCTGCATTGCCCGATTTAGAGCTGGGCCGCCCAGCGGCTCCAACGTCGGCTGTGCAGGCGGCGATGCCGCCCGCAAACAGTGCTGTCGCGCGCTCGTCTTCGATGGCTGCTCCGGCGGCGCTTGAAGACGATGGTGACGAAGACCTGCGAGATATCTTCTTGGAAGAGGCGCGCGAGGTCGTCACGAACGCCGGCGAAGCGCTGGCCGCGCTGGAGCAAGACCCTTCGAATCTGGCCGACCAAACTACGATCCGCCGAGCGTTTCACACGCTGAAAGGCAGCTCCCGCATGGTGGGCCTGAATGCTTTTGGCGAAGCTGCTTGGTCGATGGAACAGCTTTACAACGCATGGCTGGCCGATCCCAAGCCCGCGCCCGCGCCGATGCTGCAGCTCACGCGTGAAGCCGTTGCCTACCTCGGTCAGTGGGTGGAAGCGATTGCGCAAAACACCGACGGCGAACTGGCACCTGAGGGCCTGCGAGCGAGCGCCGATGCCTGGCGTCTGCGCGGCGAAATCGTGCCGCTGGCGGCCTTTGCTCCCGTCGCACCCCCCGCACTGGCCGTACCCGCCGCAGTGCCGGTTGTGGCGGAACCGCCGCCCGTCGCGCAAGCGGCGACAGTTGCACCAGAAAATGCGGTGTCTGCGGCTGTGGACTCTCAGGCTGTGGATCTTGACTTTGACCTGGAGCCAGTGGCTGTGGCCTCCGCTCTTGCCGTTGCTGTCGGCGCTGCGGCCCTGGGTGTTGCCGCGCCTGAGCTTCATGCAGTGGCCGCGGATTCCGAAGAACAAGGCCAGCCAATGCCCGCCGTGGCGTTTAGCCCCGCTGCAGAGCCGATTTTTGAGCCAGCGACAGAGCCCAGCTTCACAAACTCCGAAATCGCGGCATTGGAAGAGTTCGAGTTGCTGGACGAGCCCAGCCCCAGCGACCTTTCGCTCGATCTTTCCTTCGATTTGGATTTGCCGGCGAAGCCCGCTGTCGAGTTGCCTGTGCCGCAGGCCGAGGTTGCTGCCCCGCCAGCGTTTGCGGCCACCAGCCTCGGATCTGAGGAACTGCAAGCGAACGAACTCAGCGAAGCTGAGGCCGACGCCTTGCTCGCCGACTTCATGCTTGACTTGGAGCCAAAGGCGGCCTCAGCGGCCTCAGCCTCCGTCAGTGCAGCGGTTGCGGTAGACGCGGGTCCACCGTCCGAGGCGGTTTTGGAATCGCCTGACCTGATGTCTCTTGAAAAGCCCGCCGGATCGGCGCTTGAAAGTGCACAGGGCGCGGCTAACGCGGCAGATCTGCCTACCGAATTTGAGATCGAGGAAATTGATCTCGAAGCTTTCGTGTTGGAGGCGAATGCGCCTGTGGTGGCCGCCGACGCATCCGTCGGCCTCCCCGCAGATGTTCCCGTCGAGCCAGGCCTGGATCATCAGCCTACGCAACTGGTCGGCCTTGGTCTTGCCGCGCTCGCTGCGGGCTCTGCAGGGCTTGCATTCTCAGCCTCGGTCACAGAAGCGCCCTCCGCTGAAGCTGAAAATCTGGCGACGGCGTCCGTTTCTGAAGTCGAACCCCTGTCGGCGGTGGCGGTGGCGCAAGAGCTTGTGGCCCCAGCCGCTCCACCAACCGCGCCAGACTCTGCGTCCGATTTTCTTGCCGATCTGGCGACGTTTGAACTCGGTGCTGCGCCTGCGGCCCAGCCATTCATGCCTGCGCCCAAGGGCTCGGTTGTGGTGGCTTTTCACGACGCGCAAGACGACCAGATCAAGGTGATCGGCCCGCTTCGCATCGGCATCCCGCTCTACAACGTCTACCTCAATGAGGCCGACGAGTGGTCGCGCAAATTGCAAGACGAGCTTGGTGTTTGGGCCTTGGACTCGCAGGCGACTTTGCCGGACTCCGCCGTGACCTGGGCGCACTCCTTGGCGGGCAGTTCTGGCACGGTGGGCTTCGTGGCCCTCTCCGAGATTGCGCGCGCTCTGGAGCACGCCCTGATCCGCGCGCAGCAAGGCTCAGGCTCTGGAGCCCATTTCGGAGCGGCGCTGTTCAGCGAGGCTGCGCAAGACATCCGTCGCTTGCTGCACCAGTTCGCCGCCGGTTTCCTGAAAGAGCCGCGAGAAGAGCTGCTCCACGCGCTCAAGGCTTTCACGCCTACGAATTCAGCGAGCGAAGCTGCGAATGAGCGCGCACAGGACGCCCCGGTGGCGGACATCTCTGACCTCGCTTTGGAGGCCGCTCCGGCAGCCGATTCGGCATTGCCCGCAGATTCCGCTGACTTGGATTCTTTGCTGGCGGAC
Source organism: Comamonadaceae bacterium (assembly GCA_013298415.1). Classification (GTDB taxonomy): domain Bacteria; phylum Pseudomonadota; class Gammaproteobacteria; order Burkholderiales; family Burkholderiaceae_C; genus JAAFHN01. Next base: position 22,403 of record JAAFHN010000003.1, on the reverse strand, counting down.
TTTGAGCTCGCTGATGCTGAGCAGCCGCAAGGTTCGGAGGCACCCGTTGCGGAGCCGGAGCAAGTCGCGGTATCGACCACGGGCGACGACCGCGATTCCGCGCTGAGCGCGCCCGATGGTGCGTCCACGGTGGACTGGGATTTCGAACCTGAGCCGAAGCCTGAGTCACAGTTGACGCAATCCGCCACAGCTTCAGCGCTACCAGGCGACGCTTTCTCGTTCACGACGAAAGCCGTCGGCGCCGGAGCTGTTGCACTGGGTGCCGTTGGCCTGGCTGCTTTTGCTGCCCCGCCAACCGAGTCTGCTCAACCCGCAGAAGCTTCTGCAACCTCGGCCGCCGCACCGCCTGCTCCCACGTCTTCGCCGCCCGCATCCTTCGAGCCGCCGCCCATTGCTGCCGCTGCGATTGCCTTGCCCAAAGGCATTGCGGCAGACGTGGAAGACTTGTCGCAAGACATGGACATCGCCGACGCGGTGGACCAAGACCTCTTCCCGATTTTTGAGGAAGAAGCGCAAGAGTTGCTCCCGCTTCTTTCAGGCTCGCTTCGCCAATGGCACGCAAGAGCCGACAACATGAGCGCCCGTTCGGAAGTGCTGCGCGCTTTGCACACGCTCAAAGGCAGTGCGCGCTTGGCCGGAGCCTTGCGCTTGGGCGAGATGTCACACCGCATGGAGTCGCAGATCGAGCGCTTCCAGGGCCCGTTCTCACACGAAATCGAGCCGCTGGTCACCGAGTTCGATCAGTTGCAAACCGCGTTTGACGCGCTTCGCCGCCGCGACCAAGCCGCTTACGTGCAGGCTTCCGAGCAGCCTGCAGCAGCACCGAGCGAGGTGCTGAAAGCGTCGGCTCCGGCAGGGGCCGCATCCGCCACGCCCACCGCCGTTGCAGGCTCCATCGCAACCGTGCTCGCAGCGCCTTCCGCGCTCATGGCCCGCCCGGCAGCTGGTTCTGGTGCGGGGCATTCGGTGCGCGTGCGCGCGCAATTGCTGGATCGCATGCTGAACCAAACCGGTGAGGTGATGATCACGCGCTCGCGCTTGGAATCCGAGCTCACGCAACTGCGCGGCTCGCTCAGCGACTTGACCGCCAACTTGGATCGCATGCGCACGCAACTGCGCGAAATCGAGTTGCAGGCCGAGACTCAAATGCAGTCGCGCCAGCAGTTGGCGAAAGCGGCCGACGTGTCATTCGATCCGCTCGAATTTGACCGATTCACGCGCTTCCAAGAAATCACGCGCTCCATGGCCGAATCGGTGAACGACGTGGCCACGGTGCAGCGCAACATCATGCGCGTGGTGGAAAGCACCGAAGACGATCTCGTTGCACAAGCCCGCCAAACCCGCGAATTGCAGCGCGATTTGCTCAAAACACGCATGGTGGAGTTCGAAGGCATTTCCGAGCGGCTCTACCGCGTGGTGCGCCAAGCGGGTAAGGACACCGGCAAGCAAGTGAAGCTTGACATTGTGGGCGGCTCCATCGAGTTGGACCGTGGCGTGCTGGACCGGATGACGCCTGCTTTTGAGCACTTGCTGCGCAACTGCGTGGCCCACGGCATCGAATCGGCCGAGGCCCGCACAGGCGCTGGCAAAGAAGCTTCCGGCAACATCGTGATCAGCTTGCACCAAGAGGGCAACGACGTGGCCGTGGCCTTTGCCGATGACGGCCAAGGCCTGAACCTGCAAAAGATCCGTGAAAAAGCCGTGAGCCAGGGCCTGATCGCAGGCGACGCCATGGTGGATGACCAACAAGCCGCCGCCTTGATCTTCCAGCCGGGTTTTTCTACTGCCGACCAGGTGAGCGAGCTCGCTGGGCGCGGCATCGGGATGGACGTGGTGCGCGCCGAGGTGCAAGCCCTCGGCGGCCGCGTGGAAACGCGCACGCAATCCGGCTTGGGCACCACTTTCAAGATGGTGCTGCCGCTTACCACTGCGGTGACGCAGGTGGTGATGCTGCGCATGGGCTCGCTCTCGGTGGGTGTGCCCTCGAACGTGGTGGAAATTGTGCGCAGGGCCACCGCGAAAGAGTTGGACGCGGCCTACAACACCGGCACTTACGAATTCGGCGGAGAAAGCCTGCCCTTTTTCTGGGCTGGCGCTCTGCTGCAAAGCTCTTCGCGCAGCACCGAGCCCGTGGGCCGCACCACCCCCGTCGTGGTGTTCCGAAGCGCGCAGCAGCGCATCGTGTTGCACGTGGACGAGGTGCTGGGCAACCAAGAGGTGGTGGTGAAGAACTTGGGCCAGCAGCTGGCCCGCCTGCCCGGTTTGGCAGGGATGTCTGTCTTGGCTTCCGGCGCGGTGGTGTTGATTTACAACCCGGTTGCGCTTGCTTCCGTGTATGGTCAACAAGCGCGCGCGCTGAGTGCGGATCGCGCCCAGCCCGAAGTGCTGGAAGCGGCGGTGCAGGCACCGGAAGCTTCGGTCTTGCCGCAGGAAGAGGGGCCAGACGCGAATCGCACGCTGCACGGATTCGCAGTGCCCAAGCCCTCTCGGCCACGCGCGGACATCCCGCTGGTGATGGTGGTTGACGATTCCATCACCGTGCGCCGGGTGACGCAGCGCCTGCTTGCCCGCGAAGGCTACCGCGTGGTTCTGGCAGCCGATGGCTTGCAAGCTCTGGAAAAGCTGCAAATCGAAATCCCCTCCGTGGTGCTCTCAGACATCGAGATGCCGCGCATGGATGGCTTCGATCTGGCACGCAACATCCGCATGGACAACGATTTCTACAACATCCCGATCATCATGATCACCTCGCGGATTGCCGAGAAGCACAAGGAGCATGCGGCAGAGCTGGGCGTGAACCACTACCTGGGCAAGCCCTACGCCGAAGACGAACTGCTCAGCCTGGTGCGCAAGTACTGTTTTGAAGAGCAGTTGGTCTGAAAGTTGCTCATTAATTCATAGCAGCAAAACCTGATTTTGCTAAGACGGAGCAGAAATAACTCGTTAATTTTCTGCCCAGAGGCCTTTCATGGCATGCGAAAACCGGTTCGTTGGGTGTTCAAGGCCGTCGCTTTGCGTCCACACGCATCGGCCTCCTACCCAGGTTTGCAGGTTCTGCCAGGCGGGGGATGAGAAGAGCAGGGCGTCCAACAGGTGCTCGGTGGGGACTCCCTGCAAGGCAGCAGCGTTGGCATTCAGAACGCAGAAATCTGCTCTCTGGCCGCGCGCGATGCCTGCCAGCGGCTGGCCGCAGGCAGCAGAGCCTCCCGCCAGAGCCGCACCCAAGAGAGCCGCCGCGCTGCTGCGCCCGCCCGCGTGCTTGGCTGCCACGTTGCGCTGGCGCTGCACGAAGCGCTGCGAGTACTCCAAGAGCCGCAATTCTTCAGGCACAGAGCGCGTCACATGGCTGTCTGAGCCGATGCACCAAGCCCCGCTGAGTCGCAGCCAGCCCGGCAAATCAAACACCCCATCGCCTAAATTCGCTTCGGTGCTGGGGCAGAGCACGACGTTGGCACTCGTTCCAGCGAGCGCCTGAAGCTCCGCTGGCGTGGCGTGCGTGGCGTGCACGAGATTCCAGCGAGCGTCCAGCGGCACCTCGCTCATCAAATGTGCAATCGGCGTTTTGCCATGTTGGGTCAGGCAGGCTTGCACTTCTTGAGTCTGCTCGCTGATGTGGATGTGGATGGGCCATGCGTTCGCTTGGGCCACCCCGGCCACTTCTCGCAAAGCCGCGTCGCCCACGGCCCGCAGCGAGTGAAGCGCAAGGCCAGCGTTGATGTGGGGCAGGTGCAGTGACTGCACCCGTTCAGCCACGCGCATCACGCTCTGCGGCGTGCTGGCGAACCGACGCTGCTGCTCGCGCAAAGCTTGCGGCCCAAAGCCCGCGTGCATGTAAAGCGCCGGCAAGAGCGTGAGGCCGATGCCGGTGTGTTGCGCCGCCCGCACAATGGCTAGGGCCATTTCGGCGCTGTCGGCGTACGGCATGCCATTCACATCGTTGTGCAGGTAATGAAACTCGCAAACCTGGGTGGAGCCGCCTGCCAAAAGCTCGGAGTAGAGCTGAGTAGCCACTGCCTCCAATTGCTCGGGTGAGATGCGCAGCGCCACCCGATACATCTGCTCGCGCCAGCTCCAAAAGTCGTCGTCGGCATCGGCATCGCCGTGCGCGGCGCGGTGCTCCGCCATCCCAGCCATTGCGCGTTGAAAAGCGTGGCTGTGTGCATTCACCAGGCCAGGCAGCACCAAGCCAGCAAGCAGTTCGCAGCCTTCAGCGCTGGCTTCCGCTTCCACGCTGTGCCAAGTGCCGTCTTGCGCGGTCAGGCGCACATTGCGCTGCAGGCGGCCTTCCACCCAAGCCAGTGGCGCGAAGAACGTGGAAGCCGTTGCCTCAAGCATGGATCGCTCGCGCGCCGGCCAAAGCGGCGCTCAGCATGCCTTTCAGCACGGGTTGCACCCGGGCCGCAGGTGCGGATTCGAAGCCAAAAGGTGACGCTTCTTGCATGTAGGTGCACTGGCACATCTCCAGCTGCACCGCGTGGATGCCCGCATGCGGCTGACCATAGCGCCGCGTGATGTAGCCGCCTCTGAATCTGCCGTTGACCACGATCGAGAACCCAGTGCCCTTGTCAGAACCTGAGCCCAGGCCTGCCGCAGCTTGAGCCACGGCTTCGGTGATGCGGGCGTCGGCTGAAGCGCCATTCGCCGTGCCGATGTTGAGATCGGGTAGCCGCCCTTCAAAGAGCCAGGGAATTTCGCTTCGGATGCTGTGAGCATCCCAGAGCAGCGCAAAGCCATGCGCGGCCTTGATGCGTGCCAATTCGTTTTGCAAGGCTTGGTGGTAAGGCTGCCAGTAAGCGGTTTTCCGGTGCTCGATGGCCTGCGCGTCAGGTGCCATGCCCGGCAAATACAAGGGGTCGCCAGTGAAAAAGCGCGTGGGGCAGAGTTCGGTATTGGATGCACCGGGGTACATCGGCGTGTCGTCTGGCGGCCGATTCAGATCGATCACGTAGCGGCTGATGCTGGGCACCAGCATGCTCGCGCCGATTTCGTGCGCAAAGGCGTAGAGGCGCTCCAAGTGCCAATCGGTGTCTTCCACGTCGAGCGCGCGATCCACGTATGCAGCTTGCAGCGCGGCTGGAATGCGCGTGCCCACGTGGGGCATGCTGATGAGCAAGGGGGTGGTTCCCTGGTGCAGGTCCGGCAAAGCACTAGACGTCAAGGCGATTTCCTTTGAACACGGTGGCAATTCGCGGGTTGGCGCCGATCCGGTAGCAAAGCTCTGCCGGATGGGCCACATCCCAGAGCACGAAGTCTGCCCGCTTGCCTGCGGCCAATACGCCTCTGTCGTGCAGGCCAAGAGCGCTGGCGGCATGGCGCGTCACGCCCGCCAGGGCTTCGGCTGGCGTGAGCCGAAAGAGGGTGCAAGCCATGTTGAGCATCAGCAGCAGCGATGTGCAGGGCGAACTGCCGGGGTTGCAGTCTGTGGATAGGGCGATGGGTACGCCGTTTTGGCGCAACGAATCCACCGGCGGCAGCTTGGTTTCTCGCAAGAAGTAGTACGCACCAGGCAAGAGCACGGCCACCGTGCCAGCCCGGCGCATGGCTTGCGCGCCGGATTCGCTCAGCCACTCCAAATGATCGCAGCTGAGTGCGCCAAATTCGGCGGCCAAAGCAGCGCCGCCGCTGTCGCTCAGTTGCTCGGCATGCAGCTTCACCGGAAGATTCAGGGCGCGGGCGGCTTCAAACACGCGGCGCGTCTGCGCCGTGCTGAAGCCAATCGTCTCGCAAAACGCGTCCACCGCGTCCACCAAGCCGTCCGCGTGCAAGCTCTCCAGCATGCGCAGCACCTCGGTGATGTAGTCGTCTGCCCGCCCAGCGAACTCTGGCGGCAAGGCATGTGCGCCCAAAAAGGTGTTTTGGATGTCAACAGGCCGAGAGCCGCCCAAAAAGCGCGCTACTTTCAAGCACTTGCGCTCCGCATCCAGCGCCAAGCCGTAGCCTGATTTGATTTCCACCGTTGTCACGCCCTCGGCCAGCAGCGCGTCGAGCCGCTTCAGGCTTTGCCGCGTCAGCTCCTGCGCGCTCGCCGCCCGCGTGGCCCGCACGGTGGAGACGATGCCGCCACCGGCTTTCGCGATCTCGGTGTAGCTCGCGCCTTGCAACCGCATCTCAAACTCTGCTGCACGGTCGCCCGCGTGAACCAAGTGCGTGTGGCAATCGATCAGGCCGGGCGTCACCAGCGCGCCCCTTGCGTCGTGCCGCAGGCTGGCTTGCTGGGCCAAGGCTTCGGGCAACTCGCTTTGCGGTCCCACCCAGGCGAGGCGCTCGCCCTGCACCAGCAGCGCCGCGTTGGGGATGAGGCCGTAACTTGCGTCCACGCTCAGATCCAGCGTGGCTGCGCTGCAGTTGTACAACAGGGTCGCGGAGGGGGAGGCGTTCATGGCCGAGCCTCCATCCATAGCGCGCCTTCAGTGTTAATTTGCAGGCTTAACCCCACGTCATCCGCGTCATCCGGCTCAGCCGTGCCCCAAAGCAGTGTTTGCGGCTCCAAAATCCATTTTTCAGCACCAAATACCAGCTCTGTCCGGGTATTCATTGCATAAACCGCTACAAAAGTAGGAGTAATCAATTCCTGAGCAAATGGGCCACTCACGCAGCGCATCGCACCTTTGTAGCCCCGCAGCATCAAGTTGAAATCCGTCGTTGGGCCGTCGATCAAGCTGCAAGTCGTTGGCACTGCGCCGTCAAAGCAAAACGGCGCGCTGTCGCAGCGCTGCTCGGTGACTGTTCCACCCACATCCAATCGCACCCCCGCGCCGCTCAGCACTGCAAACCAGCGCTCGGTTTGCGCAAAGCTAGAAAACGGCCCGCTGGCGGCCACCTCGGCCACCGAAAGCCGAATTTGCCAATCGGTTGCACTCGGCCAGGCCAGCAGCTCGCGCGTGGTACCGCCGCCGTTCTTCCACGGCGTGGGTGCCACGTCGGCCAGGCGCACGGTGTGCCACTTCACAGCTGAAACTGCCCCGAAAAGCTGTAGCGCGAGCCGGGGTACACGAGGCGCACCACGCTTGCCACATGCGGCCCGCTCACCGTGCGGCGGCGCATCAGCAAGCAGGGCTCGCTGCGCTTGATCGCGAGTGCCTTCGCCTCAGCGGGGCTGGGCGCGTGCGCTTCGATGCTGAAGCTGGCCTCCGTCAGCGGCGCGTGTTGCAGCAAATGGTGGGTGGGGCTCACTCGGGCGAAGTCCTCGCCCAGGTAGGCGGGCGCAGCCTTGGGGTTCACGTGACGGTCTTCAAATTGGATCGGCACGCCATTTTCCAGGTGCACCATCGTGCTGTGAAACACCTTTGCGCCTCGCGCCAAGCCCAAAGATTTGGCGATCTCGTCGCTGGCTTGCAGCTCGGCCAAGGCCAGCACTTCGGTGCTGTGCGCGTGCCCGCGCCCCAAAATTTCGTCGTGGATGTCGCGAAACATGAGCTTTGACGACACCCGATGCAAAGCTGCCACCCGTGTGCCCGAGCCGCGCGTGCGCTCCACCACACCTTCCTGTGCCAGCTCTCGCAAGGCGCGATTCACCGTCATCCGCGCCAGGCCAAACTGAAGCGCGAGCACCGTTTCGCTGGGCACAGGGTCGCCGCTGCGCCACTCGCCGCTGCTCACATGGCTTTTGATGAAGGCCTTCACGCGCTCGTAGGCGGGCTGCCGACTTTCAACGGGTAACAAATCATCCTCGGGCATTCCCCAAGCATAGCGCGGTTGACACTCCTTGTATAGACAACTAGACTCGCAGCCAGTCAAGTTGTCTATACAGGTTGCGCCCATGTCTGATCTCTCGCAAAACAAGTACCTCCACGCCACGCCGAGGCCAGTGCGTGCGCCGCGCGGCACTGCTTTGAGCTGCGCCAATTGGCAAATCGAAGCGGCTTACCGCATGCTGCAAAACAACCTCGACCCCGAGGTGGCCGAAAACCCAGACGAGTTGGTGGTGTACGGCGGCATCGGCAAGGCCGCCCGCAACTGGCCCGCATTCGAGGCGATTTTGAGCAGCCTGCGCACCCTCAAAGCCGATGAAACCCTGCTCATCCAATCGGGCAAACCGGTGGGCGTGTTTCGCACGCACCCAGGCGCGCCGCGCGTGCTGCTGGCGAATTCCAATTTGGTGCCGCAATGGGCGAATTGGGAGCACTTCAACCAGCTTGATCGCGCGGGCTTGATGATGTACGGCCAAATGACCGCAGGCAGCTGGATTTACATCGGCACCCAGGGCATCGTGCAGGGCACGTATGAAACATTCGCCGAAGCCGGGCGACAGCACTACGGCGGCAGCCTCTCGGGCCGCTGGATCCTCACCGCAGGCCTGGGCGGCATGGGCGGCGCGCAGCCGCTCGCGGCCAGTTTTGCAGGAGCCTGCTCGCTCAACATCGAAGCGCAGCAAAGCCGGATCGACTTTCGCCTGCGCACCCGCTACCTCGACAAGCAAGCCAGCAACCTCGACGAAGCGCTCGCCATGATCGCCCACCACACCTCGCGCAAAGAGGCGATCTCCATTGGCCTGTGCGGCAACGCAGCCGAGATCCTGCCCGAGCTGGTGAAGCGCGCGCAAGCGGGCGGCATCAAGCCCGATTTGGTGACCGATCAAACCTCGGCCCACGACATCATCAATGGCTATTTGCCAGCGGGATGGAGCGTTGCGCAGTGGCAAGCCGCGCAAAAAGACAGTGGCCAACATGCGGCCCTGAAAGCCGCAGCGGGTGAGTCTTGCGCCTCCCACATCCGCGCGATGCTGGCCTTTCAAGCCATGGGCATCCCCGTGGTGGACTACGGCAACAACCTGCGCCAAGTGGCCAAAGATTTCGGCGTGGCCGAGGCCTTCAACTTCCCGGGCTTTGTGCCAGCCTACGTGAGGCCGCTCTTTTGCAAGGGCATTGGCCCCTTCCGATGGGTGGCGCTCAGCGGCGATCCAGAAGACATTCGCAAAACCGATGCGCGCATGAAGCAGCTTTTTCCGAATCACGCCCATCTGCACCGTTGGCTTGACATGGCTGGCGAGCGCATCGCCTTCCAGGGTCTGCCCGCGCGAATCTGCTGGATCGGCTTGGGCGAGCGGCACTTGGCGGGTTTGGCCTTCAACGAGATGGTGAAAAACGGCGAGCTGAGCGGCCCCATCGTGATTGGCCGCGACCATCTGGACAGCGGCTCTGTGGCCTCGCCCAACCGGGAAACCGAGGCCATGAAAGACGGCAGCGATGCCGTGAGCGATTGGCCACTCTTGAACGCGCTGCTCAACACCGCCAGCGGCGCAACCTGGGTGAGCCTGCACCATGGCGGTGGCGTGGGCATGGGCTATTCGCAGCACAGCGGCGTGGTGATCTGCGCAGATGGCACGGCCGAGGCCGCAGAAAAACTCTCACGGGTGCTGTTCAACGACCCCGCCACCGGCGTGATGCGCCATGCGGATGCGGGGTATGAAATCGCTCAGCAATGCGCGAAGGACAACGCGCTCAACCTGCCCATGCTGTGATCGGCAAGACATGACTGAGTTGTTGACACCCGGAAAAATTGACATCGCGCAATTGCGCAGGCTTTGGAACGCCGATGCACCCACGGTGCGCATCGATCCCGCCAGCGCCTCAGCGGTTTCGCACAGTGCGCAAGTGGTGCAAGCCGCAGCAGCGGGTGATGTGCCGGTCTATGGCGTGAACACTGGCTTTGGCAAGCTGGCTAATCAGCGCATCAGCCGCGAAAACCTCGCCCTGCTCCAACTCAATTTGCTGCGCTCTCACGCCGTGGGCGTGGGCGAGCCGCTGAGCGCTCGGGTGGTGCGGCTGATCCTGGTGCTCAAAGCCGCAAGCCTGGCGCGCGGCTTTTCCGGCGTGCGCCAAGAAGTGATCGATGCCTTGATCGGCTTGCACAACCACGGCATCGTGCCTGTGATTCCCTGCCAAGGCTCAGTCGGCGCATCGGGCGATTTAGCGCCGCTGTCGCACCTGTGTTTGCCTCTCGTGGGCGAGGGCGAGGTGTTCTTCCAAGGCCAGCGGATGCCGAGCGCGCAAGCGCTTCAGGCCGTGGGCATGCAGCCCATCGTGCTCGGCGCGAAGGAAGGCTTGGCACTCATCAATGGCACGCAAGTGTCCACCGCACTGGCCATCGATGCGCTGCTGGCGCTAGAAGACGTGTTTGAAGCGGCCATGCTTTCCGGCGCGCTCACGCTCGATGCAGCGCGTGGCAGCGACGGCCCGTTTGATGCCCGCATCCATGCCGTGCGCGGCCAGCTCGGCCAAATCGACTGCGCGGCCGCTTACCGGGCGCTTGCAGCAGGCAGCGCCATCCGTGCCTCGCATTTGGAGGGCGACGATCGCGTGCAAGACCCGTACTGCCTGCGCTGCCAGCCCCAGGTGATGGGCGCTTGTTTGGATCAAATGCGGCACTGCGCGGGTGTGTTGGTGCGAGAAGCCAATGCCGTGACCGACAACCCGCTGGTGCTGGGCAAGGATTTGGTGTCAGGTGGCAACTTTCATGCCGAGCCTGTGGCCCTGGCTTGCGATGCGCTGGCAGTGGTGGTGGCCGAAATCGGCGCGATTGCCGAGCGGCGCGTGGCCATGCTGGTGGATACCGTGATTTCGCGCCTGCCGCCCTTTCTCACGCCCGATGCGGGCCTGAACAGCGGCTTCATGATCGTGCATGTGACTGCTGCCGCCTTGGCCAGCGAAAACAAGTCGCTCGCTCACCCGGCAAGCGTGGACAGCCTGCCGACCTCGGCCAACCAAGAAGACCACGTGAGCATGGCCACGTTTGCGGCGCGCCGCTTGATGCCCATGCTGCACAACACGGCGCACATCGTGGCCATCGAATTGCTGGCTGCCGCGCAGGGCATTGAATTCTTGCGGCCTTTGCAAAGCTCGGCCGCGCTGGAGTCTGTGCTGAGCGCGGTGCGTGAAGTCAGCCCCGCCATGCATGCAGATCGCAGTTTGTCGGCCGACATGCAAGCCCTGCACGAGCGCGTGCTCGATGGCCGCGTGAGCTTGCCGCTGGAAACCACTGTCGCCGAGCTGCGTGCGCTGCGGCTACATTGAAGAGCTGGGCTCCGGTTTCCCAATTCTTTCTTCCCAATTCCTTCCCAACCCATTTTGGAGTGTTCATGAAAAAGCTGATTTCCCTGGCCGTTGCCGCATTCGTTTCGCTGGGCCTGCAAACCGCGCAGGCGCAAGAAACCAAGCTTTCCATCGGCCTTTCAGGCTGGACAGGTTTTGCGCCGCTCACGCTTGCCAAGGAAGCAGGCATTTTCAAGAAAAACGGCTTGGACGTGACGCTGCGCAAAATCCCGCAGAAAGACCGTCACTTGGCCATTGCCTCTGGTGACATCCAATGCGCCGCCACCACCGTGGAAACCTGGATCGCTTGGAACGCCGCAGGCGTGGCCACCACGCAAATCTTCCAGCTCGACAAAAGCTTTGGTGCCGACGGCATGGTGGTGAAGCCCGCCATTGGCAAGATCACCGATCTCAAAGGCAAAACCGTGGCGGCCAGCGCTCCTGGCACGGCGCCTTACTTCACCTTGGCTTGGATGCTGAAGAAAAACGGCATGTCACTCAAAGACGTGAAGATCGTCAACTTAGAGCCACAAGCCGCAGCCAATGCCATGATCGCGGGCAACAGCGACATCGATGCCGCGATGACCTACGAGCCCTTCCTGAGCGCCGTGCGCGCTAAACCGGAAGCAGGCAAGATTTTGGCAACCACGCTGGACTACCCGATGGTGATGGACACCTTTGGCTGCACGCCGAAGTTTTTGACCGACAACCCCAAAGCCGCAAAAGCGCTGGCTGACAGCTATTTCGATGCCATCGAGATGATCGCCAAAGAGCCCAAAAAGAGCTTCGAGATCATGGGCGCCGATGTGAAGCAAACCGGCGAGCAGTTCGAAAACAGCCAAAAGTTCCTGCGCTGGCAAGACCGTGCGGCCAACGCACGCTTCTTCGCAGGCGAGCATGCTGCGTTCAGCAAAGAAGCCGCCGATTTGCTTTTGGAAGCCGGGATCATCAAAACGATTCCTGACCTCACCAAGCTCGCCGACACGCGCTTCCTGAAGTAAGTACCGCAAGCTCCAAGCTCAGCGCATGAAGCCGCTTCAACCCGTGGCCCCTGGCACCAAAGCGGTGCTGGGTGTCTCCTTTTTTGTGCTGTTCGTGGCGGTGTGGGCTGCGGTCACTTTTGGCGGCATCGTCTCCAAAACCTTTTTGGCCGATCCGTGGGCGATGCTGCAATCGGGCTACGTGCTGATTGCGAAGCAAGGCTTTTTGAAAGACATGGGCATGACCATGTGGCGCGTGTTTGGCGGCTTCATCATCGCTGCTGCCTTTGCTGTGCCGCTTGGCGTGCTGATGGGGGCTTACAAGCCGATCGAGGCGTTTTTTGAGCCTTTTGTGAGCTTTGCGCGCTATCTGCCCGCATCGGCCTTCATTCCCCTGCTCATCCTCTGGGCGGGCATTGGCGAAGCGCAAAAGCTCAGCGTGATCTTCATTGGCAGCTTTTTCCAGCTGGTCTTGATGATCGCAGTCAGCGTAGGCAACACGCGGCGCGATTTGGTGGAAGCGGCCTACACGCTGGGATCCAGCGACAAAAGCGTCGTCACCCGCGTGCTCTTGCCCAGCAGCGCGCCAGAAATCGCTGAAATCCTGCGCATGGTCTTGGGCTGGGCCTGGACTTATGTGATCGTGGCAGAGTTGATCGGCGCATCCAGCGGCATCGGCCACATGATCACCGACAGCCAAGCCCTCTTGGCCACCGATCAAATCATCTTCGGCATCATCGTGATTGGCTTGATCGGTTTGGCAAGCGACTACGCCTTCAAAACCCTGAACCGCAAACTCTTTCCCTGGGCCAAGCTGTGAGCAGCGCTGCATCTCACCCGATTTTGGACATTGCCCAAGTCTCCAAAACCTTCGTGGGCGCGAGCGGCTCCACGCTGGCTTTGCAGGCCACCGATTTGCAGGTGGCAGAAAACGACTTCATCACCATCCTCGGGCCTTCTGGCTGCGGCAAAAGCACTTTGCTGCGGATGGTGGCGGGCCTTGATGCACCGACCAGCGGCAGCATCGCCCTCGATGGCAAGCCCGTCAGCGGCCCAGGAGCAGATCGCGGCATGGTGTTCCAGAGCTACACCCTTTTTCCTTGGCTCACGGTGCTGCAAAACGTGTGCTTCGGCCTGAACGAAAAAGGCCTGCCGCTCGCCGACCAGCATGAGATCGCGCGGGGCTTTTTGGCCAAAGTAGGCCTGCAAGACTTTGCAAACCACTTCCCCAAACAGCTCTCAGGCGGCATGCAACAGCGAACCGCATTGGCCCGCAGCCTGGCCAACAACCCGCGCATGCTCTTGATGGACGAGCCTTTTGGCGCGCTGGATCACCAAACCCGCGAGCTGATGCAAGAGCTTTTGCAAGGCATTTGGGAAGCCGAGCGCAAAACGGTGCTTTTTGTGACGCACGACATCGACGAAGCCATCTTCATGGGCACGCGGGTGGTGGTGATGAGCGCCCGGCCTGGGCGCATCAAGTGCGACCTGCCTGTGCCGATTGCGCATCCGCGCCACTATTCTGTGAAAACCACACTGACCTTCATGGGCTTGAAGGCACAGCTCACCGAAGAGATTCGCATAGAAGTGCAAAAAGCCTCTGGCTTGATGGTTTGAGGGCGCTACTTGTTTTGTAGCAGTGAATGTTTATTTCATCTGGACAGAGCTTGAATTTCCCTTGAAATCGAGCGACCAGAAGGCCAAAATAGCGCCTGCCGCGTGAATTTGCGCACGCCAGGCTGGGCTGCGGATGGAACGCAGCCAGTGCGCGTTGATCCATCCTCACAGTGCCGCAGCGCGCGGCCTTGCTCAACTCAAAAGGAAATCCATGAAAGCTCGTCACCCGTCCCTCGCCGCCGCCGCTTCGGCCCTTGCTGCTTCTTTGCTGCTGGCGCTGCCTGCCGCCTACGCCGCCGACACCGGTTCCACCAGCGCTGAGCCCACCGCCGCCGAGCGGCTGGATAAAGGTCGCGCCGCAATTGCCAAGAAAGATTGGCGCAATGCCATCAGCGAGCTGAGATCAGCCGTGCGCGCCGACCCGGGTAGCGCCGATGCTCACAATTTGCTCGCTTACAGCTACCGCAAGCAAGCCAAGCCCGAGCTGGAAAAGGCCTTTGAACACTACCGCGCGGCGCTCAAAATCGATCCCAAGCACAAGGGAGCGCACGAGTACATCGGCGAGGCTTACCTGATGAACAAGGAGCCCGCCAAAGCCGAAGAACACTTGGCCACGCTGGAAAAAATCTGCGGCAACAAGACTTGCGAGGAATACGCGGATTTGGCCAAGGCGATTGGGGCTTTCAAGAGCGGTAAGCACAAGCCCAGCGGCGCGGACACCGCGACCAAGTGGTGAGAAGCGGCTGCCTGAGTCAGGGGTCCGGCGCGCGCGCCTGACTCGCCTCCCTGAGATCAGGGCATGAAGCCAAGGCGCTGCAGCCTTGCGCCCACCCCGATACGATTGGGCGAATGAGCGCTTCGTCTGTATCTTCCGGTTTCCCCTCCGCCTTCCCCTCTGCCTTTCGCCAAGCCCTGCGGCTCGCCATTGACGGCCTTCGCCGCGACTGGCGGGCGGGCGATCTGCGGCTGCTCGCGATTGCGGTGATCTTGGCCGTGGCCGCACTTGCTGCGGTGGGTTTTGTGGCAGATCGGCTCAATGCCGGCTTGCAGCGCGACGCACGCGCTCTCTTGGGTGGCGATGTGGTGCTCAACACCGACCGCGCCACACCCGAAGGCGCCAAGCAGCAGGCGCAAGCGCTCGGTTTGCGCAGCAGCGTCAACATCGGTTTCCCCACGATGGCGCGCGCCCCGGAAGCTTCGGGCGGCGGTGCGCGGCTCGTGGCGCTCAAAGCGGTGGATGCCAACTACCCCTTGCGCGGCCGCATGCAAGTGCAAGGCCCTGGTGAGGCCAAAGCCAAGCCCGCAAGCCCTGGCGGCCCGCTCAAGGGCAGTGTGTGGGTGGATGCGTCTTTGCTCGATGCGCTCAACCTGAAACTCGGCGACCCCCTGCTGCTCGGCGATGCGAGCCTGAAAATCGGCGGCTTGATCGCTCAGGAGCCAGACCGAGGCGGCGGCTTCACGAACTTCGCCCCGCGCGTGATGCTGAGCGATGCGGATTTGCCCGCCACGCAGCTCGTGCAGCCTGCGAGCCGTGTGAATTGGCGCATGGCCGTGGTGGCCGACGACGCGAGCACAGCGAAGCAAATCCCAGCCTACGAGGCCTGGGTGAAGGCGCGGCTGGACAGCGGCGAATACCGGGGGGCGCGGCTGGAAAGCTTTGAATCAGGCCGCCCCGAAATGCGGCAAACCTTGGATCGCGCCGCGCGGTTTTTGAATTTGGTGGCCTTGCTGAGCGCGCTTTTGAGCGCGGTGGCGATTGCGATTGCGGCACGCGGCTTTGCGCAATCGCACTTGGATTCTTGCGCGATGCTGCGGGTGCTGGGCTGCTCACAGCGCGCGATTGCCTGGGCTTACATCTTGGAATTCATCACCGTTGGCGTGATTGCAAGCTTGGTGGGCCTGGGTTTGGGCTGGCTGTTTCACGAGGCGCTTTTGGCGGTGCTCGCGGGTTTGGTGGAATCTGTACTGCCGCCGCCATCGATCTGGCCTGCCGCGCTTGGCTTGGGCGTGGGGCTCACGCTTTTGGTGGCCTTTGGCCTACCGCCCGTGTTGCAGCTCGCTTCCGTGCCGCCGCTGCGGGTGATCCGGCGCGATTTGGGCGGCATCAAGCCGGCATCGCTTGGCGTGCTGCTGGTGGGTGTGGCGGGCTTTGCGGGCCTGCTGCTGGCAACGAGCGCAGACCTCAAGCTGGGCGGAATTGCGGTCGGCGGCTTTGCGGTGGCCACCGCTGTGTTTGCCGCGCTGGCTTGGGCCTGCGTGTGGGCATTGAGGCGCTTGGTGCGCGAAGAAACGGCGCCGCAGTGGCTTTTGCTTGCCACACGCCAAGTCACTGCTCGCCCCGCCGTGGTTGTGCTTCAAACCAGCGCTCTGTCCCTAGGTTTATTGGCTTTGGTGCTATTAGTTTTGGTGAGAACCGACCTCGTGAATGCGTGGCGCGCATCCACGCCGCCGAATGCACCGAACCGGTTTGTGATCAACATCCAGCCCGAACAGCGCGATGCCTTTCGCCAAAAAATTGAGCAAGCGGGTGTTGCGAAATACGACCTGTTTCCCATGATTCGCGGCCGCTTGGTGGCTGTGAACGGCAAAGCCGTCGGCCCCGAAACCTTTGCCGACGACCGCGCCAAGCGCATGGTGGATCGCGAGTTCAACCTGAGCCACAGCGCCAAATTGCCAGCCAACAACCAACTGATTGCAGGCAAGTGGCAAGACAACGCAGCAGGCGAAGCCAGCGTGGAAGAAGGCATTGCGCAAACCTTGGGCTTGAAGCTCGGAGATGTGATGCGTTTCGATGTGGGCGGCATGCCCGCCGAAGCGAAGATCACGAGCTTGCGCAAAGTCGATTGGGGCAGCATGCGGGCGAACTTCTTCGTGCTCTTCACGGTGGACACCATGCACACATTGCCCGCCACTTTCATGAGCGCCTACAAAGCGCCAGCGGTGCAAGGCTTTGACAACGCGCTCATGCGCCAGTTTCCCAATGTGACAAATGTGGACCTGTCGCAAACCATCGACCAGGTGCAGCGCGTGCTCAACCAAGTCACGCGGGCGGTGGAGTTTTTGTTCGGCTTTACTTTGCTGGCGGGCTTGGTGGTTTTGGTTGCAACCGTGAGCGCCACCCGCGAGGCCCGCGCGAAAGAATTTGCGATTTTGCGAGCGCTGGGTGCGAGAGCCAGCTTGCTGCGCCAAGTGCAGCGCGCTGAGCTTGCGGGCGTGGGCTTGCTGGCCGGCGTGATGGCCAGCGTGGTGGCCATGCTCGTGGCTTGGGCGATGGCCAAGTTCGTGTTTGAGTTTTCCTGGTCGGCCTCGCTCTGGGTGCCGTTTGCGGGTGGCGCTTGCGGCGCAGCGCTTGCCTTGGCGGCAGGCTGGTGGAGCTTGAGGGAAGTGCTCACCAGGCCAGTCGTTGCCACATTGCGCCAGGCCGCAGATTGATGAATGCTACCATTTAAGTAGCGTTACATGCAACAAATACCAGGACAGATGGGTGATTTGACTCAAAATTCAGTGCTGGGGCGGCTTTGGAAGCCTTCGGGCGCATCGCTGGCCTTGGTTTTGGCCTGCGCCCCCTTGTACGCAGGCCCACGAGACGATCCTTCATCGCTGGCCGCCCGCCAAGCCAAGGCCGCCGCCCAAACCCTGCGCGCTGCGGGCTTGGACACGAAATCGAGCGGCGTTTGGATCGGCACGCTGGAGGGCAAGCCGCTTTTGCAGCACCGCAGCCAAGAGCCGCTCAATCCTGCATCGGTGATGAAGCTGGTCACCACCGCCGCTGCGCTGCAAACCCTCGGGCCCACTTACACCTGGCAAACCCGGGTGGATGTGCAGGGTGTTATCAATTCAGCCAGCCGCAGCCTGAAAGGCAATCTGGTGCTGCGCGGCAGCGGCGATCCGAAGCTGGTGGTGGAGCGACTGGAGCAACTGCTGCGGCAAGTGCGAGATGCGGGCATCGACCACATCGAAGGCGACATCCTGCTCGATCGCCGCGCATTCAGCGTGCCCGAGCGCGACCCTGGTGAGTTTGACGGCGAGCCGCTGCGGCCCTACAACGCACGGCCCGATCCCTTGCTGATCAATTTCAAAGCCGTGGTGTTGAATTTCAAGCCCGATGCGGTGCGGCAAGTGGCCGATGTGAGCTACGAGCCGCCGCTGGCGGGTTTCAGCCTGCCCGCGAGCATTGCTTTATCGGCAAAGCCCTGCGGTGATTGGCGGGGCGCTTTGGGGGCAGACTTTACGGATGCCAATGCGGTGCGTTTTTCCGGTCAGTACCCCGCTGCCTGCGGCGAACGCGTGTGGCCCGTGGCGTATGCCGACCCTGCCAGCCACAGCGCCCGCGCTGTGGCCGCCATGTGGGCCAAAGTAGGCGGCACGCTCACCGGCCAAGTGCTCAATGCGCCAGCCAACTCCCCCGCGCTCACCCAGCCCGCCAAGCCCCTGCTGCAATTCGCCTCGCTGCCGCTTACCGATGTGGTGCGCGATGTGAACAAATTCAGCAACAACGTGATGGCGCAGCACGTGTTTCTGGCCCTGCCGAACCTGAACCTAGCGAAGCGTGCAGGCGAGGCAGACACGGTGAACCTGGGTGATGCGCGCCGCGCTGCCACCCGCTGGTGGGAGGCAGCGCTCGGAAACACGGCCCCACCGGTGCTCGATAACGGTTCTGGCCTTTCGCGCCAAGAGCGGGTAAGCGCGCAAGGCATGGGCCGCTTGCTCGTGCACATGCGCGCCAGCCCGCAGGCGGCCGTGTTTTTTGACACCTTGCCCAATGCGGGGGTGGACGGTACGCTCAACAACTTGCGCGGCTCCAGCGTGCAAGGCATGGCCCAGCTCAAAACTGGCAGCTTGCGCGATGCCACATCTCTCGCAGGCCGCTTCACCACCGCGTCGGGCGAAGAGCGCATCTTTGTGGCGATCTACAACGGCACCCGCACCACAGAAGCTCGGCAAGCGATGTATTGCCTATTGCAACGGCAGATTTTTGGCGGTGGCGCTCCCAGCACGGGCCGCAACCTGTGCAGAAAGGGTGCTTGAGTGGCCGCGATCAGCCTCACCGATTGGATCGGCTACGCCGCCGCCATCCTCACCACCGCGAGTTTTGTGCCGCAAGCGTGGCTCACCTTCAAAACCCGCGATGTCTCTGGCATCTCGCTCAGCATGTACAGCGCCTTCACGCTGGGCGTCGCGCTTTGGCTCGTCTATGGCATCTTGATCGGCGCGTGGCCGGTGATCGTTGCCAACGCGATCACCTTGAGCCTCGCCGCCGCCATTTTGGGCATGAAGCTGCGCTACAAAGACCGCAGCTGAGCCCTCAAGCCACCGCTGTGAAGTTGCCATGGAAGCCCAAGGGCATGGCGTAGGGCAGCCAGGCTCGGGCGATGGGGCCTTTTGACAAGGACTGGGCTTCGAAGATGTTCACTGCAGTTTGGCCGCGTTGAATGTCGTATGTGGTGCCCAGTACCCAGGCGTTCATTTCATTCGCAGTGCCGGGTTTGGCCACCACGATGTGTTCTTCAGCGATCGTGTTGTCCCCGTAGTCGTAGCGGGCTTCGGTTTGGCGAGCAAAGTCGCGCAGCATGACGCCGTGAAAGCCAATGCCTGCAATTTGCTCTTTGGCATTGCGCCAGCTCACGGGCGAAAGCAAGTAGCGCGACTCGCGGCCAATGAAGCGCGGGTCGATGCGGGGAAACTCTTCGATTGCGTCGAAATCGGTGCGTTGCACCTGGCCGGTGCGCATGTTCAGGCGCAGCACGCTCAGCGATGAGCGACCCGTTTCGGCATGCTGGCCGCGCATCACCTGCACCGCTGAGCCCGCCAAGAAGTCGTTGTTGTTGCCTGCCACCATCTGCAGCACCACCTCGTCACCTTGCTCGTAGGCGTTACCCACATGGAAAACCATGTCGGTGGGCAGCTCAAACATCTTGAACTGCGCCACGTCGTTTTTGCTGCCCACCCAGATGCGCAGCGGTTCACCCGCGTGGGTCTTGAGCACTTCAGATGCGGTGGCAGCGGAGCCTAGTTTGTCGAAATGCATGGTCACCGGCGGGATCGGCACCACCATGTAGCGTTCCGTGATCGCCATGTCGTGCACCATGCCGCCAGCTTTTTTCGGGTCAATCGGCAGCTTGGCAACTTGCGCTTTCACGAGCTTGCCGTCGGGGCCCACGTGGTAGGTGAGCAAGCGCGAACCAGCGCCGCCCATGTTCCACAAATTGCCTTGTGGATCGAGCTTGGGGTGGGCTGAAAACGGCATTTGCGCCCAGCCGTCTTGCCATTGCACGGGGCCTTGCGTGGCAAGCGTTTGGGGGTCGAGCGCGAATGCGCTGCCGCCTTCCCACAGCGCCAAAACGCGCCCTCCGTGCTCAATCGCATTGGTGTTGGCCGCATTCACCGCGTCGGGGCCGCTGACGCGTTCGTCGCTGTCGATGTAGGTGTTGAATGCAGGGTAGAGGAATTTGCCCGCCGCTTGCTCTTTGCGAAACTTTTGAGTCTGCACAAAGCGGCCCAGGTGCGACACGCCGGTGCCGGTAAATGCAAATCGCTGCACCATGCCGTCGCCTGCAAACCAGTGCTGGTAGCGTTGGCCGTTGCGCTCAAACAGCGCGGGGCCATTGCGCAAAAAGCGGCCTTTCAAGTCGGCAGGCAGTTTGCCCTCGATCTTCATTTCATCGCAGCTCAAGTCTTGGGCAACGCCCGCGACCGGCTTTAAGCGAGGATTGGTGGCAAGTGCGGCTTGAAAGTCCGCGTAGAACGCTTCGGGTGTGTTGCGCTTGGGTGCTTGCGCCAGGCTCAGGCCGCTCAATGAAGCGGCGGTGGTGGCTGCAAAAGACTGTGCGAGGAAGTTGCGGCGTTGCATGGTGGGCTCCGAGTGCGCTGTTAGAACTTCACCAACACGCTGGCGCCGTTGGCAGGCGGCCATGCGACTTTGGTGGTGTCCCAGGTGGGAGCGCTGAAGCGCGGGGGTTTGCCGGAAGCGCCATAGGGCTCAGTGGGAATGCCGAGCGCGTTGGAATCCATCTTGTTGTTGCCGTTCAGGTCTTGGAAGCCAGTGACCGCGATTTCTTGCGCTTCGACGCCGCACACGGGAATGCTGATCGAGTCGGCTTTCACCTCCACGCGGGTGGCGAAAACGGGCTTCTTAAAGAACTGGTCTGCGCTGCCGTAGATGGCGAGTTGCACCGTGCCCGTGTTGGCCTGAAGCCCGGTGACTTCAATGCTGGGGCAGGCGGCGGTTTGGGCGAGGGCTGCGGCGCAGGCCAGGCTGATGATGCTGGCAGTGATGAGGCGTTTGAACATGGGGTGTCCTGTAGCGGTGGAGTGAAAGTGGGTGCAGTATCTGGCGCTGCCGCGCAGTCGTCATCCCAGTTGCGACGAATCGCCAAAATGCGGCGTGAACTGCCATCTGAATCAACCCTGTCGATTCGCGCCGCGCAGCCGCCATTCATCGCAGCCCGCTTGGAGCGAAAGCCCGGCGTGCCTAAACTGCGCAGCCATGAGCACGGCATCTTTTCCCCGACTTCCGCCCCGGCAGCGCGCTGACTACAACGGCGAGAGCGGTGTGCCGCTCGCCACCGTGCTCAGGCACTGGTGGAGCTTGGACTCGTCGCGTCCCGGCAAGGCCTGGCAGTACATGTTGGGCACGCTCATTTTCAACTGCGCGTTTGGCAGCTTGCTGACCGTGTTTTTCATGGCTTTCAATTCGCGGGCGACATGGCTGAACACATGGGTTGAAACCCTGTGGATTTCCAACTGCATCGGCTTTTCCATCCACTTTTTGCTCGACGCCTACTTTCGTTTCGTACAGCGACCGCTGTGGTCCCGGTGGGTCACGACGGTCGGCACCTCTGTCAGTGTGTTGTCTGGCGTGGCTTTGGGATACACGATCGCCTTTGGCGTGATGGGCAACAACTTTTGGGCCATCATCGGGCGCAATCCCAGATTCGCGTTTGGCTTGCTTTTTCTCGGGCTGCTGGGCACCCTGATTTGGGGCCTGATCATGGATGGCCAAACCCGCCGCCTGCGAGCCGAAGCCGACGCCCTGCGCCACAACGAGACCCAGGCTGCTTTGCAGCGGCAGGCAAGCGAGGCCGAGCTGCGCGCCCTGCAGGCCCAAATCGAGCCGCACTTTCTTTTCAACACCTTGGCCAATGTGCAGGCCCTCGTGGACTACGAACCGGAAAAAGCCAAGCGCATGCTGGAAGCGTTCATCGAGTACCTGCGCGCCACGCTGGATGCTTCGCGCCACACCCGCGCCACCCTGGGCGATGAGATTCGGCTGCTCACGCGCTACCTGGATGTGATGCAGGTGCGCATGGGGGATCGCCTGCGCTACCGATTTGATGTGCCCGAGGATTTGCGCAGCCTGCCCTTTGCGCCGCTTTTGCTCCAGCCGCTGGTGGAAAACGCGATCAAGTACGGCCTGGAGCCCAAAATCGAAGGCGGCACGGTGACGGTGCAGGCGGCTGTCGATGCGAACCAGCAGGTGCGCATCCAGGTGATCGACGACGGCGTTGGCTTGGGCGCATCATCGACTGCCAAACGCGGGCGGCCCAGCGCGGGCAGCGGCACTGGCATGGCCAATGTGCGCGGCAGGCTGCAAAGCATGTTTGGTACCAGCGCTACACTTGATATAGCATCAGATCAAGGAAATACCAGGACAGAGTTGGTATTTCAACCTAGAAACCGCAGTTGACCGCTTGCTTCACTGATAGGTACCTGATTTCATGAAGATTTGTTCGCTTTTCAAGCTCACCAATTGGGTGCAAGCGCTACGCGCCCGATT
>JAAFHN010000198.1 GCA_013298415.1 Comamonadaceae bacterium | reverse complement strand
GTCGCGGCTGAAAGTGCTCGACGTGAAGGTGCGCGGCATCACCGGCAACTTGAAATTCGACGCCAACCCGAGCACGGATTTGCTCGCGCGCGGTGCGCAGTGGCGTGCACTGTTGCAGTCGGCAAGCCAGCGGCCCATCTTGGCCTTTGCATCGTCGCGCGAAGGCGAAGAATCTGAGTTTTTGAAGGCATATGCCACCACTGTCCAAATAAAATCAGCATCTGATGCTACAAAAAGCGTAGTGTGTGAGACGGTCCTGCTCATCGTCCCCCGCCATCCGCAGCGCTTCGATGCGGTGGCCGATCTCGCTGCGCAGCAGGGCTTGCAAGTCTCGCGCCGCAGTGCTTGGCCCGGCGATGTGCCCGACGAAGCCGCTGCCCAAGCCGACGTGTGGATCGGCGACTCTCTGGGCGAAATGGCTGCCTACGCCAGCGCAGCGCATGTGGCGCTCCTCGGCGGCAGCTTCGCTCCCCTGGGCGGCCAAAACCTGATCGAGCTGCTCGCCTGCGGCTGCCCCGTTGTGATGGGCCAGCACACCTTCAACTTTGCCGACGCTGCCGAGCGGGCGCAGGAAGCAGGCGTTGCCGAGCGCGTGGTCAACATGGCCGAAGGCATCCGAGCCGCTCAAGCCCTGCTCGCCGACGACGCTCAACAAAGCCAGCGTAGCCAAGCGGCTAAAGCATTTGTACAGGCCAATGCTGGAGCGCTGCAACGCACGGTAAGAGCACTTCTTTGACCCAGCCCATACGCGTCGTTCTATTGGGTGCCAACGGCTTCATCGGCAGCCACGTGTTGGCCGCGCTGCTCGCACGCGGGCATCGGGTGCGGGCGCTGCGGCGTTCGGTGGGGATGCGCAGCGCGGTGGCCGAGCTGGCGGCGGCTGAAGCATCCGGCCAGCTCGTTTGGCAGCAGGCTTCGCTGCAAAGCATGACGACCGCCGAGGCTTGGCTTGCAAGTGGCTGGTTGGACGGCGTGGAGGTGGTCATTAACTGCGTGGGCATCTTGCGCCAGCGCTTCGGCGAGCGCTATGCGGATGTGCATCACCTGATGCCCAAAGCGCTTGCTCAGGCCTGCGCGCAAAGGGGTGTGCGGCTGATCCATACCTCGGCGCTTGGCCTGCACGCAAATGCCAAAAGCCGATTTCTCAGCAGCAAGCTGCTCGGCGAGCAGGCGGTGCAAGCCAGTGGCGCAGACCACTGCATCGTGCGGCCCTCGCTGATCGACGGCTGGGGTGGCTTTGGTGCGAGTTGGCTGCGCATGCTCTCAAGCTGGCCCGTTCACTTTGTGCCGCGCGGAGCCACCGGCCAAATCGCTGCGGTGCAAGCCAGCGACTTGGGCGAAGCCTACGCCGTGCTGGCCGAGATGTCGAGCTTCGCCCGGCAGCGCGAGGCCAATTTGGGTGGCCAGCGATTGTTTTCATACAGCGGCTATTTGGATCTCTTGCGCGGCGCAGAAGCGGGCCAAGCCAAGCCCGCCCTGCAACTCACCACGCCGAATTGGGCCGCGCGCCTCGGTTCCCACTTTTGCGACGCATGCCGCTTCAGCCCCTTCAGCTACGGCCACTGGATCCTGCTGCAACGCGACAACGTGCCCCGCCCCAACCATCTGCCGCAACTGCTCGGCCGAGCACCGCTGCCCGTGACGTTCACCCGCAGCTCCCTGTGGAAGGACTTTCGGCTGTCTTAAGTGCTTGCGTCTGGCGTTGCCAGCTCGTAGGCCGTGCTGCGCCCACCGCCGGGCAGTTGCACGAGTAGCCCGAGTGCGAGCAGCTGGGTGATGTCTCGCAGGGCGGTGTCGGTGGAGCAGTGGCAGATGGCGGCCCATTTGCGGGTGCTGAGCTTGCCTTCGAAGTCGGTCTGGAGCCGGTTGATGACCTTGATTTGCCGCTCGTTCAGCGCTAAGCCCGCATGCGTTTGCCAGAAGCGGGCTTTGGCCAGCACGCCTTGCAGCGTGGCTTCAGCGCTTTGCACGGCGCGCAGCAGGACTGTCAGGAACCAGCTGAGCCAGGCGGTCACGTCTAGGCCAGCTTTTTGCGTGCGCTCCAGCATGTCGTAGTAGGCCTCTCGCTCGCGCTGGATTTGGGCGGAAAGGCTGTAGAAGCGCTGTGGGCTGCCGTCGGCCCGGGCCAAAAACAAATCGCCTACGGCGCGTGCGATGCGGCCATTGCCGTCGTCAAACGGGTGCAGGGTGACGAACCAGAGGTGCGCAAGCGCGGCCTTGATGAGTGCGGGCTCTGGCGTTGCGGCATTCGCCCAATGCAGAAATCGCGCCATCTCCGGCCCCAGGGTGTGGGCAGGCGGCGCTTCAAAGTGAACTTTGCGGCGATGCCCAGGGCCGGAGACGACTTGCATCGGCCCCGTGGCATCGTCTCGCCAAGCGCCTACGCGCAGCTTGGTGAGCGACGAATAGCCGGTGGGGAAAAGCGCTGCGTGCCAACCGAACAGGCGCTCAGCCGTCAGCGCTTCACGGGCTTTGGTCGTGGCGTCGAGCACCATGTCCACCACCCCGTCTACGTGGCGATCAGCAGCGGCCAGCGCGCCGATGTCGATGCCCAAACGCTGAGCGAGCGAGGAGCGCACGGACGCGGGCGGCAGCACCTCGCCTTCGATCGCGCTGGTTTTGAGCACATCGTCGGCCAGCGCCAGTAAGCTCGCTTGATCGCGAAGCGCCAAGCCAACATCCGCCAGCCGACCCATCAAGCGGCCCTGCGCGTGGCTCACCTGCGCAAGCGGTTCCGCCAGCACGCCCAAGTCGTAGCGAAACTCAGGCCAATCCGGCTGATCCCAGATGTAGAGGGGTGTGTGATGGGCAAATTCACCGCGTTTCATGCGGTAATTAGATGCGATTTACGGTTCAAAGTCAATTTATTCGCCGCTTATTTTGCGGTGAATTGAGTGGTGAATCGCCGCAAGGGGATGTAACGCGAATAGCACGGAATGGGCAACCGAAAAGCGCGAAAACTCGGCCGATTTTGGATGAAATCAGCGATCTGTCCAGGTATTTTCAGCATCTAGTGCTACGATATTTGAGTGGAGAGGCCCAATTTTCAAAGGCTGTTTTTTCGCGCTTTTCGCGCTTTTCGCGAGTTTTCAGCGTTTTTCGCGTTACTTGCCCCCTGGTATCTCACCCAAAGCCCAATCCCTGGCCTCGGCGACGGTTTCGTTGTGCGGGTGCAAGCCAGTGAGCGCCTTGGCAATCGCCGCATCTGGCTTCGCGGCCAGCGCATTGCCTGCGCCGATCACCACATTGCGCTGCCATCTTGCGAAGCTGATCCTTCGGATGGCGCTGCCTTCTGTTTTGGCGAGGAAGTCTGATTCAGTCCAGCCGAGCAGGGTGATCCAGTCTTGGGCGTTCAAACCACTTCGCTCGTCAAAATCGGGGAGCGGGCTGCGTTTGGCGAATTTGTTCCAGGGGCAGGCGGTTTGGCAGTCGTCGCAGCCGTAGATGCGGTTGCCAATGGCTCTTCTGAATTCCACGGGAATCGGGCCGTCGTGTTCGATGGTGAGGTAGCTGATGCAGCGGCGTGCATCGAGTTTGTAGGGCGCTCGAATAGCTTGCGTGGGGCAGGCGGTGATGCAGGCGGTGCATGTGCCGCAGTGGTTTTGCTCCGGTGGCGTGGGCGCTAAGGCGATGTTCAAGTACAGTTCGCCAAGGAAGAACATGCTGCCTGCATCGCGCTGCAAGATGAGGGTGTGTTTGCCGCGCCAGCCGATGCCGCTGCGCTGAGCCAGCTCGGCCTCCAACACGGGGGCGCTGTCCACGAAGGGCCGGGCAACGAGGGCGTGGTCTAAGCCTTGGGTGTGAAGCTCGGATTGGATCGCGTCGGCGAGTTTTTGCAGACGGCTGCGCAACACCTTGTGATAGTCGCGACCTCTGGCGTAGAGGGAGACAGTGGCGTGTTCTGAGTCAGCGGGCCGGGCGGCTTCTTGCGCTTGCCAGTTAACGCTCGCATTGCTGCTCAGGTAGTTCATTCGCACCGTCAGCACGCTGACTGTGCCCGGCAGCAGCTCGGCGGGCCTGGCGCGTTTCATGCCGTGGCCTGCCATGTAGTGCATCTGGCCGTGAAAGCCTGCGTCCAGCCAGGCCTGCAAACCAGCTTCGGCCGTATTCATGTCCACGCCAGCCACGCCCACTGCGTCAAAGCCCAGCGCCTGAGCATGCGCTCGAATGGCGGGCATCAACGCATCTGGCGCTGACACAATCGGGGTGGATGCGGCGTTCACGAAAGGGATTGTGTTGCAGCTTGAGTTGATCGACGAAAACGCGACTGCCACGCTTGCGCAGCGCATGGCGCGCTTGCCCGAGCTCGTCGATTGCTGCATCGAGCTGCGTGGCGATCTTGGCGCGGGCAAAACCACTTTTGTGCGGCACTTGCTGCGCGCTTTGGGTGTGCAAGGCCGCATCAAAAGCCCAACTTACGCGCTGGTGGAGTTGTATGAAGTTGCCTCCGCCGATGGCCGCCACTTCAGCCTTTGGCACTTCGACTTTTATCGCCTTCAAAGCCCAGCCGAATGGGAAAGCGCGGGCTTTCGCGACACCTTTGCCTCCACGGGCTTGAAACTGGTCGAGTGGCCGGATAAAGTGGCCGATTTGATGCCAAATGCCTCCTCTGTCCAGGTGCTTACAACAGATGTTGCTATTAAAATTGAAGTCATGACAGATGGGTCTGAATCACGCAAGCTGGACTTTTCAGCGCACTCGCCGCGCGGCGATGCGGTGTTGAAGGCGCTGGCATGAGCCTTTCGCGCCGTGGCGTGTTAATGGCCGCAGGGCAGGGCCTGATCCTTGCGCTCGGCCCAGCGCAAATCGCATGGGGCGCGCGGATTTTGGCGGTGCGGGTGTGGCCGGCAGCAGACTACACCCGGGTCACGATTGAATCCGACACCAAGCTCCAAGCCACGCATACGGCCATCGACGAGCCACCGCGCTTGGCCGTGGATTTGCAGGGCCTGGAGCTGAACCCGGCGCTGCGCGAACTGGTGGCCAAGGTGAAGGCGGATGATCCGAACATCAGCGGCGTGCGTGTGGGGCAGTTCGCGCCTGGCGTGGTGCGGCTTGTGTTCGATTTGAAGCAAGCCAGTGCGCCGCAGGTGTTTTCTTTGGAACCAGTGCCTGCGGCGGGGTACCAGCACCGGCTGGTATTTGACTTGTACCCGGCGCTCGCCCGTGATCCGCTGCAGGCTTTGATCGCTGACAAGTTGAGTGCGGCGCGGCCAGCGGCCTCGGCTCCGATGGACTCGGCTTCCAGGCCCACTGTCGCCGCAAGGGCGCCCGGCCTGGCTTTGCCAAAACCCGCAGCCGCCGATCCTCTGGCTGAATTCTTGGCTCGAGCGCCAAAACCTTCTGCCTCTGCACCCGCTGCACCAGATTCAAAAACGGTAGCAACAAATCAAGCAAATACCAGGACAGAGGATAGAAATGGCGTAAAAAATGCCGTTTCAAGCCCGCCTGCGACCGCCGCAACCCCTTCCACCACGCGCTTCATCGTCGTGGCGCTCGATCCCGGCCATGGCGGAGAAGACCCAGGTGCGATTGGCCCTGCTGGCACGCGAGAAAAAGACGTGGTGCTCGCGATTTCGCTCAAGCTCAGAGACCGCATCAACGCGACCACCATCACCACGCGCCAAGGCGGCGAGCGGCTCACGCTGCCCATGCGGGCGTTCTTAACCCGCGATGCAGACTTTTTCGTGCCGCTGGCCGAGCGCGTGGG
>JAAFHN010000086.1 GCA_013298415.1 Comamonadaceae bacterium | reverse complement strand
CGCCAGCGCCAGGCTTTGATGGCCGTCTGCGACGTGACCACCGCCGTCGTCCACGCGCGACAGCTCCAACTGCACCCGGAGTCGAAGCATCTGCAAGAACTCAAACGCCGTGATCCAAGCTTCCGACTCGCGCACCGGCGCACCCATCGCAACTGCGCAAGCGCGTAAACGCTCCACCGTGGACGTGGCCGTACAGCCGTGAGCCAAAGCGTAGATTCGAGCGGCTGCCACCACCAGCGCCGTGCCCTGAAGCTTCAGGTCGATCGTTGCCATGCCGTGGTGGTCTACGGTGTCCAAGCCGCCCCGCCAGTTCAGCGGTACGCCTTGCTCCAGCGCTGCCGCCGCCAGTTGCCGCAAAAAGCGCTTGTTGCCCTGGGCCATCGGGGTGACGGCGTCGCGAAGTGCTTTGGCCAAAGCGGTTCGGCCGGCGAGTGCTCGAAAGTCGAAGTAGATGGCAGCAGCCAAAAGGTGTTCGGGCTCACCCACGCGAGACCAGTGCGCAAAGCGATCCTTCCAAGCACAAAGGCGCATGAAGCAAGCGTCTTGGCCGGCCATGATGCCGCCCTGACACAAGGGATAGCCGCAAGCATCCAGGCTGTCGTTGATTGCCCTTGCCATGGATTGCAGAACCGGCAGCCGCGCATCGTCCACCGCATCGTCAACCACCAGCGCATTGTCTTGATCGGTTGCGATGGTTTGCTCGCCGCGCCCCTCGGAGCCAAGTGCAAGCCAGCAAAACTCGTGCAAATCCACACCATGCGCCTGAGCGGCGATCTGCACCAAGCGC
Organism: Comamonadaceae bacterium; assembly: GCA_013298415.1. Taxonomy (GTDB): domain Bacteria; phylum Pseudomonadota; class Gammaproteobacteria; order Burkholderiales; family Burkholderiaceae_C; genus JAAFHN01. The sequence continues at coordinate 7,940 of JAAFHN010000086.1, read as the reverse complement.
TGAGTCAGGTTGTCATTGAGGTGGCTCACCAGCGCCGTTAGCTGCTTGGCCTGCACGCCTTGAGCGAGCAAATCGTGCGCCAGGCGCCGCAAGTGTTTTGCGCAAGCGGCAAGCTCTTCGCCAGACTGTGCGGCTCGAATCTCGCCGCTCACTTGGTTGATGCTCAAGCGCTGCAAGGCAAACAGATCGCGCTCGGAAACAATTCCCGCGAGCAGCCCTTCGCGCAGCACGGGTACATGGCGAATCGCGTGCTCCGACATCAAAAGCGCTGCGTCTTGGGCGGTTTGCGACACGTCCAGCGTGTGCACGGGCGCACTCATCACTTGCCCAATCGGCGTATCGAGTGGTAACTGAGCCAAAGTCACGCGGTCGAGCACGTCGTAGCGCGTCAAAATGCCCTTCACCTGTAGCTCCGCGTCAACAACCAGCATCGAACCAACCCGCCGCTGGTGCATTTGAGTCAGCGCCTGCTGCAAAGGGGTGGTTGCCGTGCAGCTCAAGGGGTGTGACCGCATGAGCTGCGCCAGTGGCCGCTCCAGCGAGTGAACTGCCATTGCCCGATCCGCAGAAGCTTGGCGCAGGGCTTGCTGCGATCGCGCCAGCAAATGCAGCACGCGGCCGTTGGCAAAGTCGGCAAACACGGTGCTCCGGGCAACCAGCTCCTGCATGACCGAAGCGTCGAGCACCCAGGCAAACACATCGCCTGAGGCGCGATAACTCGCGGTCACAGCCCGCTGCGCCAAAACGGCCCCCACGGGGAATACATCGCCAGCTTCGTATTCAAACGGCCCCACGGCAGCCGACCCATCAGACGGCCTACCCACCACGCCTCCCCTGCGAATCACGTACCAGTGCGTCGCACTGCCTTGATCCGGCGAAAGCATGAGCGCATCTGGCTCAAAATAGCGCTGCTGGGCTCTGGCAAGCAGCCATTGGCGGTCTGACGGCACCATCTGGGCGAAGGGTACAAACTTCGCCAATTCCGCATCCAATTGCCGCAGCAACCCCGGTGCAATCAGCCCTGTCGAGCCGGGCATGGGCGCCTTTTGTAAGCGATCAGATGAGCTGGGTGCAGGGGCCATGGCTGAGTTCCACGCACCCGCGTTTCAGGAAGCAGGCGCTGGCACGCCGAGCTCAATCCGAGCACCAGTGCTCGATTGGATCAACAGCACTTGCTGGCGCGTGGCCGAGCGCAGCGTCCAACCATCCAGCACCTCAGCCCCCAGCACGTAAGGCTTGGGCGCTTGGCCGTCCACCGACAGCAACACGGCCGACTGCGTACCACCCAGAACCAAACCCTTGACTTGAAAGCGCGAACTGGCTGGCGGCGCAGCGGGTGCCGCGGCGGCCTGCACGGGCGGCGCACCTGCATTGAGCGCGCGCACCATCGCGCCGAAGTCGGGTTGAGGTCTCGTCTGCGGGGGCGAAGCCAGCGGCGCTTGCTTGCTGCCAGCCACTTGAATGGCTCGCAAATGCATCGCCCAGGCCACAAGGCAAAACCCGAGCGCCAACCACACCAGTCCAGTTAACGCCTTTTGCCAAAGTGAGGATTGCATCGTTCAAACACAGAAAGAAGTCATGGAATGGCTCGCATTATCATCAGCGCCTGAGTCCCCGTTGCACTGCACCCATGTCTTTTCCCCCCGCCGTTTCTCTTCGCAAACTCAAAGCCGCAGGTTTCACCCTGATTGAGCTGATGGTGGTTTTGGTCATCATTGGCGTTTTGGCCGGTTTGATCGTGCCCAATCTTCTGAGCAGGGCCGACGACGCCCGCGTGACAGCCGCAAAGACGGACATCAACAACCTGATGCAGTCGCTCAAGCTCTACAAACTCGACAACCAGCGCTATCCCAGCGCCGAGCAGGGTCTGAACGCGCTGCTCACGAAGCCCACAACCAATCCAATCCCGCCCAACTGGAAGCCATATGTGGAAAAACTCCCCAACGATCCTTGGGGCCGCCCGTACCAGTACCTCAACCCCGGCATCAAGGGCGAAGTGGACGTGATGAGTTTTGGCGCAGACGGCAAAAGCGGCGGCGAAGGCAACAATGCCGACATCGGCAGTTGGCAATAGCGCTCTCTATTCGCCCACATTTCGCCGCCGATTCGCCGTCACCCGGCCCTCGCGCAGAGCCGTCGGATTGGCCTCGGTTCTGATTGGGTCAACATGCACGCTCACACTTCAGAACCTGGCCCCAGATCGGCTTTGACTCCCTCCGCAAAACCAGCCGCTCCAAGCGCTGGCGGGTTCACGCTTTTGGAGCTGATGGTGGTGGTTGCCATCATCGCGCTCGCGTCAAGCTTCGTGGTGATGGCCATCCGCAGCAGCGGTGAACGCGAGTTGGACGCCACCGCCGCGCGGGTGGTGGCAGCCCTGGAGCAAGGGCGCACGCTGAGCCGAGCCACCGGTGTAGCAGTCAGCGCAGTGCTGCTGTCGCCAAGCGCGAATCAGCCCATGCCGAGCCTCCAGTTTTTTCCCGCAAGTCGTGACTTGCCCGCCCTGGAACTGCCAGCTCGATTGACGTGGCAAAGCCTCACCGGCAAGCAGTCGAGCCCAGCAACCGGCGGCGCTGCGCCCGAATCGCTCGTGATCCCTTTGGGCCCCGAGCCATTGGTTGCGGCGCACAGCAGTCAGCTCAACCTTGAGCGTGACTCGGTTCGCATCGAAACCGATGGCCTCAGGCCATTTTCGATTCAGAAAGCAAGCCTGCAATGAACGCGCAGGCAGTCATCAAGTCCCAAATACGCCGACGACGCATCGGCGGCATGACGCTGATCGAAGTCCTCGTTGCGCTCGCGATTTTGGCGACCGCACTGGCGGCCGGTTTGCGGGCAGCAAGCGCACTCACTTTGAGCGGCGAACGCCAGCAGCAAACCTTGCTCGCGCAACTGTGTGCCGAAAACGAGCTGATCAAACTTCGGCTTTCGCGCCTCTACCCCGGTGCGGGCGATCAAAGTTTTACCTGCACCCAGGCGGATCGCGCGTTTGAAGGGGTGCTGAGCATCGCGCCCACGCCGAATCCCAATTTTCGGCGGGTCGATGCCAGGGTATTCAGCGGCAGAGCACAGGATCGCTCTGAGCTTTACCGCATCTCCACCATTTTGGCGAGGTACTGATGCGCTCGGCCCCGCGTGGATTCACCTTGATCGAAGTGCTGGTAGCGCTCACCGCCCTGGCCTTGATGGCGGGCATGAGTTGGCAGTCGATCGATGCCTTGTTGCGCGCGCAGGCTCGAAACGAACAAACCGCGTTTGCCACTCACATGCTGCACACCACATTGCAGCAGTGGGAGGCTGATCTCAACGCCGCCGCAGAAACAGGCGTGGTGAGCGCAGTTGACTTTGATGGCAAACACCTGCGAATCGCCCGGCGCGATCCAGTGCAACCCGAGCTGGGTTTGCGGGTGGTCGTTTGGTCGCTCCAAAATCGAGAGGGTCAAACGCAGCTCACCCGCTGGCAAAGCCCTCAGCTGCAAACACGCGCTGAGTTGGAGTCTGCTTGGCAAAGGGCCTTGCAGGCCGCCCAGTCCCGTGCGGGAGAGATCAGCACGGTGGCGGTGAGTCAGTGGCAAATTTTCTACTTTCGGCGCAACGCCTGGGTGAACCCGCTGTCGGCCAACGAACAAGCTGACGCGCAGGCGCTGTCCGCCCAAGCGGCAGCGGTGGCTGACGCTGCAAGGCGCGCAGCGGCGGGGCTTACGGGCGGAGCTGGCCTGCTGCCGCCCCAGGCTGCGGCGAATTCTCAGGTGGGCCTGGTGCCGGATGGCATCCGCCTTCAGCTCAGCGTGCTGGCCGCGCCAGCGATGGGCAGCGCCGTCACCAAAGACTGGATCCGACCGACGTGGACGCCCTCGCAAAACTGAGTCGCTGCTCGCCCCCCGCGCTCCAACAACGCGGCGTGGCCATCCTCATGGCCATGCTCACGGTGAGTTTGGTGGCCAGCTTGGCCGCGACTGCGCTGTGGGCTCGCCACAAAATGGTGGAAACCGAAGCCGCCGAGCGGGCCCGAGTGCAAGCGAGCGCCTTGCTAATCGGCGCGCTCGATTGGGCGAGGCTCATTTTGCGAGAAGATCTGCGCTCCGGCCGCATCGATCACTTGGCCGAGCCCTGGGCCATTGGCTTGGAGGAATCGCGCCTGTCCACCTTTTTGGCGGCAGACAAAGCCAACTCGGCCCTGCTTGACGCCAGCGAAGACGTATTTCTTTCTGGCCGGATCCAAGACCTTCAGGCCCGCTTCAACGTGACCAACCTTGCTGAAAGTGGGCGAGTAAATCCCGCCGCGCTGGTCACTTGGCTGCGCCTCTTTCAGCAGCTCAGGCTTGACCCTGGGGAGGCAGCTCGGGTGGCCGAGCGCCTGCGTTTTGCCAGCGATCCGGATCGCCAAAGTCCCGCGGGGGGAAATGCGGGGATCGCACCCAAACGTGTCGAAGACCTGCAACGGCTCGGGCTCTCGTCAAGAAGCTGGGACCGTTTAGAGCCGTACATCACGCTCTTGCCTACCCCCACACCCATCAACGTGAACACGGCATCCAGCGACGTGCTGCAAGCCTTGCTGCCAAAGATCGACGTGGCGCAGGCTCGGCGCGTGATCGCCAGACGCGAGCGCGAACCCTTCAACACCATTGCTGAGTTGGCCGCGCTGCTGCCCGAATCAGCCGCTGACATCGTGGACGCTCGAGCGAGCGTGAGCAGTCGCTACTTTCAGGTGCGCGGCCAATTGCGCTTGGGCCAACGCATCACGCAAGAACTTGCCGTGCTGCAACGCGAATCGATCAACGACATCCGCATCGTTTGGCGCCAACGCTCGAGCGAGCACCAAGCGCTCGACCTGGGCAATGCCCGAGCAGGTGATGCGCTTCTACAATCGCAACCGTGAATTTGTTAGCCCAGTCCGAACGGACCATTTGCCCCGAGGGAGCCTATGCGCCTGGTTGTTGAAGTACCAGCGGAGGGCTCCGATTGGCGTTTCGTGCTGCTCAATGATGCATTGGAAGCCGTTCAGCACGGGCGCTGCAGCCTCGATTTGCTGCCGACGGCCACTCAAATCACCGCCGCCTTGCCCGCCGCGCAGCTAAGTTGGCACGCTTTGGCCGTTCCGAAGCAAACCGGCGGCCGGCTGCGCAGTGTGCTCGAAGGCCTGGCCGAGGAGGTGGTGCTCTCCGACACGGCAGCCCTGTACCTTGCCTGCGCCAACCCAAGCTTTGCCGCTGCGGACGGCAAGCGCTGGGTGATGGCGTGCGACAAGGCATGGATCACCGAGCGGATCGCCGCGCTGAGTGCGGCTGGTCGCAGCCCCTCGCGTTTGGTAGCGGGTTTGCCGCCATTGCAGCTTGGTGGCCAGGCTCAGGCTTGGTGGCATGGCGACCCAGAATCTCCGACGGTGGCCATACAGACCACCGAAGGCTCCTGGCTCACCCAGTCCGCACTGCTCGACGACAACGCAAGACAGGCAGAGCACCTGGCTGAGCCTGCGCTGCTGACCGCAGCCGAAGCTTGGCTTGAACGCAAAGTGCAGCCACTCGCTTGGTACGAGCGACTGGCCCTCAGTGCTGGCCCAGAGCAGAGTGTCATCGGCAATCTGGCGCAGTTCGAATTTGCGCATTTGGGCAACCAAAGCCCGCTGCAACAATTCTCGGCCGCTCTTCAATCCTTGATGTTCACGCCACGCTGGCGCGCCCTGCGCTGGGGCATCGCTGCCTTGCTGCTCGTGAACTTGGTTGGTCTGCAATTTGCGGCCTACCAGCAAAAAACAGCCATCGCTGCCAAGCATGCAGCCACGCAGGCACTCCTCACGCAGAGCTTTCCAGAGGTCAAAGTGGTGATCGATGCGCCTGCGCAGATGCGCAAGCTCGTGGACGCTGCGCAATTGCGCAGCGGGCAACTCGCCCCAACCGATTTCGAGGTATTGCTGAGTACCTGGGCCACGGCCAGCGCAGCCAATTCGAAAGAAGCTCCGGCTGCAGTGGAGTTCCGTGACCGCGATTTGAAGATCACGCCCAGCACTGACTCGGGGAGCAAGCGATGAGCAATTCGCTCCAAACCATGACGAACTTGTGGCAGCGCCTGCAGTCACGCGAGCAGTGGGCCGTCGGGGCCGCGCTCGGTTTTGTTTTCAGCGCAAGCATTTGGGTTTGGCTCGTCAAGCCAGCACTGCACACGCTTTCCACGGCTGCCGCTCAACACGCCGTCGCGGATGCCCAGCTTGCGGCCATGCAGCAGATGGCCGCTGCGGCACAAGCTGCGCGGAGCGTGCCCCAGGTATCCACAGACGAGAGCGTGCGTGTGCTGGAAAGCCTCGTGAAGGCGCAATTGGGTGCGGGCAGCGGCTTGTCGGTGGCGGGTGACCAGGCCAGCGTCACGCTCAAGGGGGTGCCAGCGCAAAGCCTCTTGAGCTTCGTGCAAAGCGCGCGGGTGCAAGCGCGTGCCTTGCCCGCGCAAGTGAGCCTTCAGCGCAGTGCGCCAGCAGGCACAACCACCGCAGTGCTTTGGGACGGCAGGCTTACCCTGTCGATCTACACCACGCCATGAGGCCACCATTGCGACACACAACCGGAGCAGCCACCGCCGCCCAAGGCTTCGCATCGCTGCTTGGGTGGGCCTGCGCAGGCGGCCTAGCCGCCACCGTGTTCTTCGCGCCTGCGCACTGGTTTGCCGACGCACTCGCACGCGCAACTGACGGGCGTGCCCAGCTATTGGAAGCGCGAGGCACCGTGTGGCGCGGCAGCGGCGTGCTGGTGCTTACGGGCGGGCAAGGCAGTACACAGAGCAGCCGCCTGCCACAGCGCCTAGGTTGGACCATCGGACCGCAATTTTCAGGCGGTATTGGACTCGCTGCCAGCGCAAGCGCCCAATGCTGCGGCGATCAGGCTTGGCAAGCGCTGGTGCAACCCCGCTGGGGCGGTTTTGACATGCAGGTTCGGGCACCTGCCTGGCGGCTGCCCGCGCAACTGCTTCAGGGCTTGGGCACACCTTGGAACACCTTGGGCCTTCAAGGCCAGTTGCTTGCCCAATCAGAAGGCCTGTCCATCAAATCTCGAGCGGGCAGGTTTGACATCTCCGGCAAGGCCCAGCTCGACATTTTGGATGCCCGCTCTAAGCTTTCCACGCTTGCCCCCATCGGGAGCTACCGTTTGAACTTTCAAGGCGCTGGCGCTGCTCGGCCAACGCCATCTGTGGCCTTGACCACCTTGCAGGGTGCACTCGCACTGACGGGTGACGGCCAATGGGCAGCTAACCGCTTTCGTTTTTTGGGCCGCGCGGCCGTGGCAGATCCGCAGCACGAAGCTGCCCTGCAAAACATCCTCAACATCGTGGGCCGTCGCGACGGCGCGTCGTCCATCATCACCATTGGGTAGCCCCATGCCTCAGCCCTCATCCCGCGTTTTGAAGTCCGCCCGCAAGGCTGCGGTGTCTGGTGCCTCTTCGGCCACGTCTGCGGCCACCATTGGGCTCAGCGTGCCGCCTTGGCAAGCCTTGAGTGCGGGTGCCTTGGCTGCTGCGCTGATTTTCCAGACCACCGAAGCCCAATCACCGAGCGCACCCGTTCCCGTGCCGCAACCCGCGCCAGTATCGGCCGCACCCGTGCAGCTCAGCCCTGTCACGACGAGCCCTGCGATCTCTGCGGCGCCTGGCCCCTCCGGCAGCAATCAGCCCAGCACGAGCCCCCCATCAGCTGGCGCCAAGCTCAACACCCGCCCTGGCGACCCTGTGCTCTTGTCTTTCAACGCTGCCGAAATCCCTGATGTGGCGCGCGCAATTGCCGCTGCCACCGGCCGCACCATCGTGGTGGACCCTCGCGTGAAAGGGCAAATGACGCTGAATTCCGAGCGCCGAGTGCCCGCCCTTCAGGGCTTTAACCAGTTTGCCGCTCAATTGCGGCTGCAAGGCTTCGCGCTGATCGAGCAGGTCGGCATTTGGAAAGTGCTCCCAGAAGCGGATGC
>JAAFHN010000113.1 GCA_013298415.1 Comamonadaceae bacterium | reverse complement strand
TAACTCGTCCATGCCAACTCCCTCAAATGAGTGAAAAAGAAAAGGTCATGTTATCAGCTGCATGCGGTGGTCGCAACGGCAACTCCGACAGGTTGTGGGCTTGCTCGGTTGACTGTGTTGAATAAAGGTCAGCCTGCAGGTCGTGAGCAGAACCGAACCACCCTGACTTGTGTGGCGACGGGTTGGGTGAGGTGTGAACGCTCGTGGCTGCGCTGTGGCGCGATTGCAAGACATGCTGAACGACTTGGCGCTCAGCATGGCGCATCGCCAGGCGACTGCACGGTTGTGCTCGGATGATCGCTACAATTTGTGTAGCATTGAATGCAATGAATACTGGAACAGGGCAGCCAAAAAACCTTAGAAACGGCCCCTGAAAGCTCGAAAGGCACAATCCAAGGCATGTCAATCCGCGTATTTCGACCTGGAAGCCCACCGCCTGCCCCACGAGGCGTGCGCGGCAGCGATGCGTCTAGAGGGGATTTCCGCAGCGATGCGCCGCGCCTCAGGCCCGCGAGGGATTTTTCAGCGCGTGCGCCTGGTCCAGAGCGGTATGCGCAGCGCCAAACGTCTGGCGGGCAAGATGCAGTTTCTCAAGCGCTGGCAGTGCTTGCCAATGCAGGCGCAAACGCACCCCGCGACCGACCCCGCCCACGCTACGACGAAGAACAACCCCGCAGCGTCGCACCGGAACGCCGCCCGGAACGCTACCCACAGCGCGACCAACAGCGCGACTCCCAATTCGCCCCAGAATTTCAAGCCAATGAAGAGCCCGAAGGCGAGCGCCTGAATAAGCGCATGGCTGCGCTGGGCATGGCATCGCGCCGCGAGGCCGACGAGTGGATTGAAAAAGGCTTGGTGCGTGTGAACGGAAAAGTGGCTCGGATGGGCCAGCGCGTTGCCGAGACGGACGACATCTCGGTCAGCGATGAGGCCAAGGCAAGCCAAGCCGAGCGCGTGACGATCCTGCTGCACAAACCCATCGGTTGGGTGAGCGGCCAGCCTGAAGACGGCCACCCTGCTGCTATTGAATTGATAACATCAGATTCAATAGACGCTAAGACAGAGAAGGTAAAGCCCTTCAAACCCTGGCATTTGAAGAGCCTCGCACCCTGCGGCAGGCTGGATATTGATTCGACGGGCTTGCTCGTGCTCAGCCAAGACGGCCGTGTGGCCCGCGCCATCATCGGGGAAGACTCCGACATGGAAAAAGAGTACCTGGTGCGCGTGGAGTACCAAGGCGCGCCAGAGATCGGTTTGCGCGATGCGGCAGATGCCAAAGACATGCCGCCGACCCAAGGTGAAACGGTGAGTGCCGTGAAACGCAACGTGAAGGCCGTATTCCCGCCCGAAGCCTTGGAACAACTGCGCCACGGCTTAGAGCTGGATGGTCAAGAACTGCTGCCCGCCAAGGTGAGCTGGCAAAACGAAGAACAGCTCAGATTTGTGTTGCGCGAAGGCAAAAAACGCCAAATCCGCCGCATGTGTGAGCTGGTGGGCCTGAAGGTGGTGGGCTTGAAGCGCATCCGCATCGGCCGCGTGGTGCTCGGCGATTTGCCGCCAGGCAAATGGCGCTATTTGCAGTCTTGGGAAAAATTTTAGTCATCGCAGTTTGTAAGGCTGGCGTTGACTCACCAATCGTTTTTGAATCTGAGAAGGAAACTCGAATGTTGAACCGTTTGAAATTGGGCATGGCCGCTGTGGCCCTCGCCGCTGCCGCCACCACAGCGCAGGCCCAGCAAGCCGTGAATGCCATTTGCTCCACCGATTTGGCTTGGTGCGAGCTGGCCGCTGCCGAATACACCAAGGCCACCGGTGTGAAGGTCAATCAAACCCGCAAGGCCACCGGCGAAGCGCTGGCCCAACTCCGCGCCGAAGCCTCCAACCCCAAAACGGATATCTGGTGGGGCGGTACGGGCGACCCGTTTTTGCAAGCCGCTGAGATGGGCCTTCTGGAACCCTATCGCCCGGCCTACATGAACGATCTGCACCTGTGGAGCATTCGCCAGTACGCAACGAGCGCCAACATGGTGGGCGGCTTTTACACGGCAGCCATTGGCTTTGGCTGGAACACCGAGCTGCTGAAGAAAAAGAAGCTGGCCGAGCCCAAGTGCTGGAAAGATTTGACTGACCCCAAATACAAAGGCGAGATCGAAATCAGCCACCCCGCATCCAGCGGCACGGCCTACACCATCCTTGCGGGCCTGGTGCAGCTCATGGGCGAAGACGCAGCTTTCAAGTACATGCGCGATCTGCACAAAAACGTCACCAGCTACACGCGCAGCGGCACGGCGCAAGCCAAAAATGTGAGCAAGGGCGAAGTGAGCATCGGCGTGAGCTTCATCTTTGGCTTTGACAACGAAACCCAGCAAGGCTTTCCGGTGAAATCCGCTGCGCCCTGCGAAGGCACGGGGTATGAGATCGGCGGCATCGCGCTCATCAAGGGCGCGCGCAACGCCGCGGGTGGCAAGGCCTACTACGACTGGCTGATGGGCCCCGTGGGCCAGCAAATCGGTGCTAAGGCCAGCAGCCTCCAAGCCCCCGCCAACAAAACCTTCACGCCGGATAAGCGCATCCCCAAGATTGAGAACGTGCGCTTGGTGAAATACGACTTCGAAAAATACGGCAAGTCCGCCGAACGCAGCCGCCTCATCGACCGCTGGCGCAAAGAAGTGGAAGCGGCGCCGAAGAATTGAGGGCGTAGGAGGCCGGGATCCTTTTGAACGCAGAGTTCGCAGAATCCACGCGGGGGCCGCAAAAGGGACAGCCAAAGGTTGATTTCAAGCCAAATCAGCCCTCTGTCCTGATATCTGTTCAATCCATTGCTGCAAAAAACAGAGCAATTGGATTTCGCGCTGACTCTGCATCTTTCGCGTTCGTTCCGCGAACTCTGCGGTCAAAAAGGCGGATTCAAGCCCATCAACCCACCACCACCTCAGCCCTGAGCGAATGCGGCAGGGCTTCGGTGATGCGCACATCGAGCATTTGACCGATCAGGCGCTGGGCGTTGGGGCCACCGTCGAAATTGACGATGCGGTTGCAATCGGTGCGGCCCATGACCTGCTGGGCATAAATCGCGCCGGGGGCTGATTTTTCGGGGCGGCGGCTGGGGCCTTCCACCAGCAGGCGCTGGATCGTGCCAACGCGGCTGGCGCTGATGCGCTGCACATTGGCATCAATCGTGGCTTGCAGGTGTTGCAGGCGCTTCAGTTTCACGTCATGGGGCGTGTCGTCGGCCAAGTTCGCTGCCGGGGTGCCAGGGCGGGGGCTGAAGATGAAGGAAAAGCTGCTGTCGTAGCCGATGTCTTCGATGAGCGCCATCATCTTGTCGAAGTCGGCATCGGTCTCACCCGGAAAGCCCACGATGAAGTCTGAACTCATTGAAATCTCAGGCCGGATCGCGCGCAGTTTGCGCACGGTGCTTTTGTATTGCAAGGCGGTGTAGCCGCGCTTCATGGCCATCAGGATGCGGTCGCTCGCATGCTGCACGGGCAAGTGCAAATGGCTCACGAGTTTGGGCACGCGGGCATACACGTCGATCAGTGCTTGGGTGAACTCGTTGGGGTGGCTGGTGGTGTAGCGGATGCGCTGGATGCTTGAGATCTCGGCCACGCGCTCAATCAGGGTTGCGAAGTCGCAGATCTCCTCGCTCACCGCCATCTTGCCGCCCATCGTGCCTCGGTAAGCATTCACGTTTTGCCCAAGCAAGGTCACTTCTTTCACGCCCTGGTCGGCCAAGCCCTGCACTTCGCGCATCACGTCTTCAAACGGGCGGCTGACTTCTTCGCCGCGCGTGTAAGGCACCACGCAGTAGCTGCAATATTTGGAGCAGCCTTCCATGATGCTCACAAAGGCTGTTGCGCCGTCCACCTTGGCAGGCGGCAGGTGATCAAACTTTTCGATCTCAGGGAATGTGATGTCTACCTGCGGCTTGGCCAATGCATCGCGGGCGCGCAGCAGCTCGGGCAAGCGGTGCAGGGTTTGCGGGCCAAACACCACGTCCACATAGGGCGCGCGTTCGATGATCGCGCCGCCTTCTTGGCTGGCCACGCAGCCGCCCACGCCGATCTTCACGCCCTTTTTCTTCAGGTGCTTGATGCGGCCCAAATCGGAGAACACTTTTTCTTGCGCCTTCTCGCGCACAGAGCAGGTGTTGAAGAGCACGAGGTCGGCCTCGTCCACATTCTGAGTTGGCTCATAGCCCTCGGCGGCCCGCAGCACATCCACCATCTTGTCGGAGTCGTACTCATTCATCTGACAGCCAAAGGTTTTGATGAAAACCTTTTTGTGGGTGGCTTCGGGGGCGGTGAGGGTGGTGGAAGTCATGGTTTTGCTACTTTCAAAAACATAGCAACAAACGTAATAAATTAATGGACAGAGGGTTGATTTCCCTCTAAAAATTGACAAAACCCAAGCTGAACCCGAACCCAAGCGGCTACTTCAGCGCGGCGAAGCGGGATTCCACTTGGGAAGGTCGTTGAACGGGGTTTTGCCGTCGTCTTTGGCTTCATCTCGGCGCTGGGCGCGGGCAGTCATGGACGGCAACTTGGCCTTGGCCTCATCAGGAGTAAGAAGCCACACATCGTGGATCTCGCCTTGCGCATTGCGCAGGTAATTCACCACATAGACGTCATCGCCCAGCGACATCGGCGTGGTCACGCCGTTGTGGATGTTGCGAATGCGTGCGCCGGGGCTCAGGCGATCTGCCTTGCCGTTCAGCAGCACTTCGGGCGTGACCATGATGCGCAGCGTGCCGCGCTCCGCCTTCACCGGAAATTGCCGCCAATTTCCGGGGCTTGCGCTCGGGCTGGTTTGCGGGGTGGCGTTTGCATCAGCGCCTTGCGCGGCCGCGCTGGCAGGCGGGAGCAAGGCGATCAACGCCGTTGCCAACGTGAATGCAGCGGCCGAAGTGGAATGCAGGCTAGGGAGGGTGATCCACCGACAGCGTTTCATGGTTTCAATCCAGAGGCTGACAAGGAAGGGGTGGTGGCGCTTCACGGATTCGAACCGCGGACCTGTGGATTATGATTCCATCGCTCTAACCGACTGAGCTAAAGCGCCACGAAGCCTTCCATTATAGCTCAGCGCTAATTCCCAGACGCAGCGTAAATCGCACAGGCTGGCGTGCCGATCAGTGGCACCTTTTCACACGCCCTTCGCTCGCAGATGGCTTTTGCGATGGGGTTGGATCGCGTGCTGCACTGTGATTTGAGCGACATGGGGTGATCTGGGTGCGGGTCTTGGCCTCGCGGGATGAGGGTATCGGCCGCGATCGCGGTCGCAGCGGAGGCCAGCGCGGGGGCGGGAGCGGGGAGAGCCGCAGACAACTGGCGAGACGGCGCAACCTGCACAGGCGCAGATGTGAGCATGGGTGCGGGCGCGGGAACCACCGGGGCGGCAACCACCGGCGCGGCAGGTGCAGGAGTTGAAGGCGCAGCGCTTGCCGGCCCAGCCGCTGCTGGCGCGCTCAGCGCATTGCTCACGCTGAAGTAAAAGTCGCCCACGAGCGATGACGACTCCCAGGGAATTTGCTGGTTGCGCGTCACGGCCGCCACATCGCGTCGTACGCGCTTGAACACATCTTCCACCCGCAGATTCGGCGCTTGCAGGGCTTTGAGCAGCGCACCGCTGTAGGGGCTGTTGCGGCCCGCGCCATCGTCGGCCACTTGGCCGGGCGCAGTGGCGTAGGCGATCAGCGTGCCAGCAGGCGCATCCACCCCGGCCAAGCCGCCACGGCCTGTGCTGCGAAACGATCGCTTGAACGGATCGTTGCGGCAAGCATCGAGTACCACGATCTTCACCGCAGCCGTCTCCAGCTTGGCCATGATGCGCGCGAGGTTCACCGATTCGAGCTCAACTTCGGATTCCGTTTTGGGGTTGGCATCCACCGGCAGCAGGTAGTTTTCGCCCTTGACTTGCATGCCGTGGCCCGCGTAAAACACGAGCGCATGGGTTTTGGGCGAGAGCGAATTGCCAAAGCGCTCAATGGCCTGCAGCATTTGGTTGCGGCTCGCGTCTTCCACAAACACCACGGAAAAGCCCATGCGCTGCATCGCCTCTCGCATATCGCGGGCGTCGTTCACCGGGTTGGCCAGAGCACCGGCATGGGTGTATTTGGAGTTGCCGATCACGAGCGCCACGCGCGGGCCACTGTCGGCAGGAATCGCAGGCGCTGCATTGGCAACGAGCGGCGCGGGCGTAGGCGCGCTGCGGGCAATCGCAAGCGCTGCGAACTGTGGCGGCGCTGCGGCTTTGTAGTCTTGCCGCGAGCTCGCCATTTGCAGCTCGGCTGTGGCGGCAGCCTGCGCCCATTCGATCTCTCGGGCCAAGGCCGCATCGGGCGAGCGCAATGCGCTTTCGATTTGCTGCAAGCGCTTGAGCGCGACACCGTATTGGCCGTAGCTTGCATCGCAAGCCGCAACCGCCCGCAGCGCAGCCAGAGATTGCGGCACGGTGGCGAGCACCGCATGCCAATCGGTGCATGCCCGCTCGGTGCGCTTGCTGTTGAAAAAGAGCGCTGCCTCTTGGTACCGCGGCATGAGGCCTGCTTGCTGCAAGTCGGGGTCTGCCAGCGGCAATTGGATGCGCTGGGCCACGTTGCGCGCGGTCACCAAGCGTGGCAGGCGCAGCAAATACTGCGCAAGTGCTTCTTGCTGCAACACCTCACGCGATTTGTTGGGCCAAGCTGTTTTTTGGCAGTTCAGGTTCGTGGCAAGGCCTTCCACGATGTCCTTTTGCAGCGATCTGCCGCTGCTGGGTTGCATCACTTCCAAGCTTGCGCGTACGCGGTGCGTGTCGTTGGTGCAGTAAACAGTCGTGTCACCCCAGCGGTCGCAGTCCAAACCCAGTGCTTGCTGAATCGCAGAGGCGTTGTACTTGCGCGAGGTGCAGGTTTTTTCGGCACGGTTCGCGTTTTGGCTTTCCGATCCGCTGCCTTCGTTGCGCACCACGACGAGCGTTTGCGCGCCTGCCGCGAGCGCTTGGCGCTGAAGTTCAGCCACGTTGAAGCCACTCACCCGCAAAATGCGCGAATGCACGGTGAAGAGTCCAAAGCGTGAGTTGGAGAGCTGGCGCACGAGCTCTTCTACCGTGCGCTCCATGTCGTTGCCCACGCCGCCCACCGCCACCACCGGAGACTCCAAGAGGCCTTGCATTGCTGGAGCCTGCGGCACTTCCACATTCAGCGCCACGTTCAGCTGTGCGCTGGCGCTCGCCGCGAACCCGCCGCAAATCGCGACCAGCAGCAAAGCCCGTGTTCTTCTCAATGCGTGGCTGAATGCGGTCGGCATCCGTGTTACCTCAAAGTGTTGGACAACCATTTTGGCATCACTCACGCCCGCGCATGGTGGATTACTCTGGCGCGCCGTGCTGTGATTCGCCCAGCGCTACTGGTGCGTGAACGCGGCCTTGCGCTTGTTCACAAAAGCGTCCATGCCTTCTTTTTGGTCCGCAGTGGCAAAGAGCGCGTGGAACATGCGGCGCTCGAACATGATGCCGTCGCTCAAACCGCTTTCGTAGGCGCGGTTGATGCTTT
>JAAFHN010000660.1 GCA_013298415.1 Comamonadaceae bacterium | reverse complement strand
TGGCTCTCCGCCGAGGGCGCGGGTGAGCTGGTGGCGAAAATCAATGCCAGGCATCACATGGTCTGTGCTGAGCTGACGCCAGTGCCCATCGCGCAGCAAGTAGGCCCGCGAGTCACCAACGCTGGCTACCGTGTAGGTGTGGCCGCGCAGCACGAGCGCCGTGAGCGTGGTGAGGCCGAGCTGACCAGGCTGGGTCTCGCGTGCACGATTTTGGGCGTGCCACCAGCGGTTTTGCGCTTGAATGATGCGGTCCAGCGCCACTGTGGTGTCCCACGTGGCGGGCACGCCGTGGTAATCGCGCACCACGGCCGTCACGGTGGTTTGCGCAGCGTCGCGGCCCAAACCGCCCGTGCTCACGCCATCGGCAAGCGCTGCAACCGCGCCCAGGGCTTCTTTGCCAGGCTCGGGCAGCATGGCCGCACAAAAGTCTTCGTTGTGGGGCTTTCCTGCGGCCGCACTCACAAAGCCAATGTCAATTTCAAACGCCATGCACCAAACGAAAGCAAAAGCGATGCCAAGGGCGCGTGCGGCGCACCAGCTTGGGGCTGGCACAGGGTTTGCATTCCCCTGCCAGCAACCTGGATTTGAGGCGACCGATGAAGAAGATGAAGCTGGTGATGGTGGGCAATGGCATGGCGGGCGTGCGCACGCTTGAAGAACTGCTCAAGCTCCAACCCGAGATGTACGACATCACGGTGTTTGGCGCGGAGCCACACCCCAACTACAACCGAATTTTGCTGTCACCAGTGCTCGCAGGCGAGCAAACGCTCGAAGAAATCGTGCTCAACGACTGGAGCTGGTACGAAGAAAACAAGATCACGCTGCACGCGGGCAAAAAGGTTGTTGAAGTTGACCGAATCCGACGAAAAGTGATCGCGTCTGACGGCACTGAAGCCGAATACGACCGCTTGCTGCTGGCCACGGGCTCCAACCCCTTCATGCTGCCGATTCCGGGCAAAGACTTGCCCGGCGTGCTGGCCTATCGCGACATTGCTGACACGCAGGCCATGATCGATGCCGCCACCACGCACAAGCACGCGGTGGTGATTGGCGGCGGTTTGCTCGGCTTGGAAGCGGCCAATGGCCTGATGAAGCGCGGCATGAGCGTGAAGGTGGTTCATGTCATGCCCTGGCTGATGGAGCGGCAGTTAGACGACGTGGCAGGCAAGCTCCTAGAGCAATCCCTGAAGGAACGCGGCATCGAGTTTTTGATGCAAGCGCAGACGCAAGAGCTGGTGGCAGGGCCCGATGGCCGCGTGGCCGAGGTGCGGTTCAAAGACGGTTCGGTCGTCAAGGCCGATTTGGTGGTGATGGCCGTTGGCATTCGGCCCAACACCGAGCTGGCCGAGGCCATGAAGCTGCATGTGAACCGCGGCATCGTGGTGAACGACACCATGCAGAGCACGACCGATCCGCGCATCTACGCCGTGGGTGAATGCGTGAGCCATCGCGGCATTGCGTATGGGCTGGTGGCACCACTTTTTGAGCAAGGCAAAGTTGCTGCGAACCACTTGGCGCAGTTCGGCATTGGCCGCTACACCGGCTCACTCACGTCCACCAAGCTCAAAGTCACCGGCATTGATCTCTTCAGCGCAGGCAACTTCATGGGCGGCGAGGGCCATGAAGACATCGTGCTCAGCGATCCGTTGGGCGGCGTGTACAAGCGGCTCGTGATCAAAGACGATGTGCTCGTGGGTGCATGCCTGTATGGCGACACGGTGGACGGCAGCTGGTACTTCAAGCTGCTGCGCGATGGCCGCAACATCTCAGACATCCGCGACAAGCTGATGTTTGGCGAGGCCAACGCTGGCCGGCCTGGCGATGTGGGGCACGAGGGCCACACCAAAGCAGCCAGCATGCCCGACGACGCAGAAGTGTGTGGCTGCAATGGCGTGAACAAAGGCACGATCTGCAAAGCGATTCGCGATAAGGGCCTTTTCACACTCGATGAAGTGCGCAAGCACACCAAAGCCAGCGCGAGTTGCGGCTCATGCACGGGCTTGGTCGAGCAAATCATCATGTTCAC
>JAAFHN010000534.1 GCA_013298415.1 Comamonadaceae bacterium | reverse complement strand
GCCGTACGCCACCCAGCTTCGCTGCCAATTCCTGTGCCGAGGCCGCCCGCGCAGTCGGCAAATCACACAAGTACCAGTGGTCTACGAGCGGCTTGATGCGGGCCAGCACGGCATCCACGTCTTTGTCGGCCATCACGCCAAAGACGGCGTGCGTGCCGGGGTAAAAGCCCATGGCATCCAAGTTCTCGGCCAGCGCGGCAACGGCATGCGGGTTGTGTGCCACATCCAACACCACTGCGGGCTGCCCGGGGATCATCTGAAAGCGCCCGGGCAGCTCCACAAAGGCAAAGCCATTGCGCACCGCCTGCGCGCTCACTGGCAGCTGCGGCCGCATCGCCTCCACCGCCGCTAAAACGCCCGCCGCGTTGAGTAGCTGGTTCGCCCCCCGCAGCGCTGGGTAGCCCAAGCCGCTGTAGCGCCGCCCGCGCCCGGCCCAGCCCCATTGCTGCTTGTCGCCGCTCACGTTGAAGTCACGGCCTGTGATCCACAAATCGGCGCCGATCTGAGCAGCGTATTCAGTCACGGTGTGTGGCGGCACCGGGTCGCTCAAGACCGCAGGCCTGCTTGGCCGCATGATCTGCGCCTTTTCCAAGCCAATGGCCTCGCGCGTGGGGCCAAGGTACTCCATGTGATCGAGGTCGATGCTGGTCAAGATGCTGCAATCGGCATCGAAGATGTTCACCGCATCCAGCCGCCCGCCCAAGCCCACTTCCAGAATCACCACATCCACCTCGCCCGCCGCATGCGCGCGGCGGATGCAATCGCACAGGGCGAGCAGCGTGAATTCAAAGTAGGTGAGCGAGATTTCCGGGGCTTGAGTTCGAGCGGCCTCCACCGCTGCAAACGGCTCCACGAGTGCGTCACCCGCGACCTCTTGCCCACTCAGGCGAAGCCGCTCTTCGAAGCGCACCAAATGCGGGCTGGTGTGAACCGCCGTCTTAAAACCCGCCTGGCCGTAGATCGATTCCAACATCGCACACGTGCTGCCCTTGCCATTGGTGCCGCCCACGGTGATCAGCGGGCAAGGCCCGCGCGACTCGCCAGCTCGCGCATCGTCAATCCGCAAGCCGCCAAGTTCGGAGGCCGGAAAACCCATGCGTACAGCCACCTCCCGCACCCGAGCAAGACCAAAATCCCAAGTCTTCGGGTGAATCCCTTCGACATAAGCCAACCAATCGGGCAAGTTTTGAGCGCTGAACATGGTTTGCATTGTCGCAAACCGAGTTTTCACAGGAGATCAAGAGACAAGGAGGGACAGCCCTAAAATTTTTTGACTTTTTCCTGATCTCCTCATCTCCTGTGAAACCTGTCTCCCACATCACCCTCTACGGCATTCCCAACTGCGACACGGTCAAAAAAGCCCGCGCGTGGCTCACTGAGCATGGCGTGGACCATGCGTTTCACGATTTCAAAAAACAGGGGATCGACGCGGCAACGCTCAGCGCGGCGCTGCGAGATGTGCCTTGGCAAAAGCTCATCAACCGCCAAGGCACAAGCTGGCGAAAGCTTGATCCCGCCGCTCAAGCTGCGGTGGCAGACGATGCGTCAGCCATCGCCGCGGCAATCGCCAACGCAAGCCTCATCAAACGGCCTTTGATGCGATGGGCGGATGGTAGGTACTCGGTGGGGTTTTCGGAGGCGGCGTTCGCGCAAGCCAGCGCTGCACGCGCGGGCTAGCAGACACCACCCAAATGCTCAGGTCCTGCCTACTCGACCAGAACTCAGTTGTGCAGCCAAGCGCGCTGCTCGCTCTGTAGCCCGGCCAAACACGAACCGAACTGCCTCCGCGTTCGCATCCGACATTTGCGCAACGAGCTCGGCTTGCAACTTTGGCAGCTCCGCACGAATGCGCTTGGCCATTTGCTGCGCCAGGCGTTGCAGCAGCGCGGGCGAAATGCCGCAGCCTTGGCACAGGCGTAGCCACTCCGATCTGCTGATCACGCTCAAGTTGGTCTCGCCGCCGATGCTTTGCGCCATTTCGGTGTAGCCGTAGCGTTCGCCGCTCACCAAATCGTAGAGCGGCGCGGCGCGCAGGCCGGTTTCGCTCACCACAAAGGAGAAGTTTTTGGCGTGCGCATCGGTGTTGCCGATGATGAAGTTGAACAGCAGCCACTGCAGCAGCAGCACTTGCGCGCTCGCGGGCACTTGGCAAATGTTGTGCAGCGCGAGCAATTGGGCAAACGTGGGGCCAGGCGCAGCGGTCTCGTAGGCAGGCTCTTCGTACTTTTGCTCGGGCGGCAGGTTGAGGGCTTGGCATGCGTCGATTTGGTGGGTGCGCAGCAGGCCGCCATCGGGTGTCCAGGTGCGGTCGTAGCGCTGCACCAGCAGCACCGGCTCGGGCAGCTCCAGGTATTGCACATCGGGCACGGGCAGGCCAATCGCGTGGGCCAGCCGCATACAGGCAAATTCATTCGCGGCCATGTCGGGGTGGCGCGCGTTGCCCACTTTCAAAATGTGCGAGCTGGGCGCGCCGTCTCGCGGCAGGTGCAGGCTGCCGTTTTGCGCCATGTAGATGCCAAGCTTGTTTTGCACACCCGGCAGCGACATGCGGCGCTTGCCCTTCCAAAACATGAGCGGCACGTCTTGCGCGCGCGATTCCACAATGCGCTGGTGCAGCTCGGCCTGGCTCAGGGCTTCGTAGTCG
>JAAFHN010000007.1 GCA_013298415.1 Comamonadaceae bacterium | reverse complement strand
GCTCAGGCGCCGTCACATAAGGCATCCCCACAGTCTTTTCGGGCGATTCGTAGAGGAACTGGCGGCCACCCGCAGCAAGCAGCTTCGGCTTGGTGATTGGGTCGATCTTCAAATACAGCTCATCTTTGTAGATCAGTGCCACCATCAAGCCATCGCACTTGAAGCCCCAGCCCCCAAACATCCGCTGAGCCTTGATCGGCCCCAAACTGCCCAGCAAATCGCAACAATGATCGGCGAAAGCTTGGTCAGGTTTGGGGGGTTTGGGAGTGGGCATGGGGATTTGGGTTCAGGGGCAGTGACAGCCGGATTCCTACGCCCTCAGCCCCCGCACTGCGCCCGATGAGCTAACGCATGTTCCATCACCACCAAGGCCAGCATGGCTTCGGCAATCGGTGCGGCGCGGATGCCGACGCAGGGGTCGTGGCGGCCTTTGGTGACGACTTGCACCGGCTCGCCATGCACGTTCACCGAGTCTCGGGGGCTGGTGATGCTGCTGGTGGGCTTGATCGCGATGCTCACATCCAGGTCTTGGCCGGTGCTAATGCCGCCCAACACGCCGCCGGCGTGGTTGGTGGCGAATTTCACACCGCGCGCAGCCGTTGCATCCGGCAGCATCGAGTCGCCATGCACCGTGCCGCGCTGGGCAACGCTTGCAAAGCCGGAGCCGATTTCCACGCCCTTCACGGCATTGATGCCCATCATGGCGTAGGCGATGTCGGCATCGAGCTTGTCAAAGAGCGGCTGGCCCAGGCCCACGGGCATGCCGGTTGCCACCACGCGGATGCGCGCGCCGCAGGAATCTTGCGATTTGCGCAAGGCATCCATGTACGCCTCCAGCTCGCTCACGTCGGCCTTGGGCGCGAAAAACGGGTTGTGCGGCACGTGATCCCAGCTCTCAAACGGGATGGCGATCTCGCCAATTTGCGTCATGCAGGCTTTGAACGCGATGCCGCGCTGCTCGGCCAGCCACTTCTTAGCCACCGCGCCGGCGGCCACCATCGGGGCCGTGAGCCGGGCTGAGGAGCGCCCGCCGCCACGCGGATCGCGCAGGCCGTATTTGCGCCAGTAGGTGTAGTCGGCATGGCCGGGGCGAAATTGCAGCGCCACTTCAGAGTAATCCTTGCTGCGCTGATCGGTGTTGTGGATCAGCAGGGCAATGGGGGTGCCCGTGGTGCGGCCTTCGTACACGCCGCTGAGGATCTGCACCTTGTCTTCTTCTTGCCGCTGCGTCACAAAGCGGCTCGTGCCCGGGCGGCGGCGATCCAAATCGCCTTGAATGTCGGCCTCAGCAAGCAGCATCCCCGGCGGGCAGCCATCAATCACGCAGCCAATCGCAGGGCCATGAGATTCACCAAAGTTGGTGACGGCAAAAAGATGCCCGAAGGTGCTGCCGCTCATAGATGCGAGGGAGCCGAAAAAGCCGAACGCAAAGTGCGCAAAAGTTGTGCGAAAAACGCAAAAGACAGCCGAAGTTTAGTCAAACGTATTACTCAGAAAGCATAGCGACGAACATTGAAATAGCTGGGACAAGGCGCTGATTTATTGTATTTCTGCGTTTTTTGCGTTCACTTGGCGCCCTTTGCGTTCGGCTGCCCGTTCCCGGTTCCTTGAAGGCCTTATGCCGTGCCCAACGCCTTTTGCAGTTCGCCGTTTTCGTACATCTCCATCATGATGTCTGAGCCGCCGATGAACTCGCCCTTCACGTAGAGCTGCGGGATGGTGGGCCAGTTGCTGTAGTCCTTGATGCCTGCGCGGATTTCGGGATCGTCAAGCACGTTCACGGTTTTGATGCCCTTGGTATCCACCCCCGAGGCTTTCAAAATCTGAATCGCGCGCCCCGAAAACCCGCACATCGGAAAGCTCGCGCTGCCCTTCATGAAAAGCAGCACGTCGTTGTTCTTCACCAAATCATCAATGCGTTGTTGCACGTCGCTCATGTAGTGCTCCTAAAGCTGGGTCAAATGTGTTGCCCCGATTATCCCAGGCTGCGCCCCGCCCCGCCAAACCCTCAGAACCGCTCGCGCTGAGCCCCAAGAACCGTTCCAGCGGAGCCCCAAAACTCGTTCGGGCTGAACCCCAACAACCGCTTGGGCCGAGGTATCGAAGCCCCCCCGGGCTGCCTTTCGCAAGCGCACCCCCTATCCGTTCGGGCTGAGCCCGTCGAAGCCCTGCCCCCGGCCAGCCTTTCGCAAGCGCACCCCCACATCCGTTCGGGCTGAGCCTGTCGAAGCCCTGCCCGCCAAAACCGATCAGAGGCAGCCACCCGAGCAGCGCTCAATCCCCCCCAAGTCTTTGCGCGACTGCACCTCAGAAAAGCCCGCCGCGAGCAACAGCGCCCGCACCATCTCCGCCTGGTCATACCCATGCTCCACCAGCAGCCAGCCGCGAGGCTGCAAGTAATCGGGCGCGTGGGAAACGATGTGCCGAATCGCGTCCAGGCCATCAGCCCCACTCGTGAGCGCAATCGCAGGCTCATGCGTCAGCTTGGCCAGGTGTTCGTCGCCTTCGGCAATGTAGGGGGGGTTGCTGACGATCAAGTCAAAGCGCGAGCCGCCATTCGCGCTGACCCCTTCTCCGCTCGGGCCGATCAAGCCTCCTCGGTTCAGACTTACCCCCTCTCCGTTCGGGCTGAGGTATCGAAGCCCAAGCGCCTCAAACCAAGCCCCCTGATGCAACTGCACCGCCAATCCCAACCGCTGAGCATTCCCCCGAGCCACGTCCAAAGCATCCGCACTCAAATCCGTCGCATGCACCCGCCAGCCAGCGCGCTGCGAAGCCAGAGCCAAAGCAACCGCCCCGCTGCCAGTGCCCAAATCCACCACCAAAGCATCAGCAGCCAGCGGCAATTCCAGCGCCCAGTCCACCAGCGTCTCCGTGTCAGGCCGAGGGTCCAGCACGCGCGCATCTACGTGAAGCTCAAGGCCATAGAAGCCGCGCGAACCCAAGATGTACGCCATCGGCTCGCCGGCAAGGCGGCGCTGAAGAAGGCCATTGAACCGAGCCTCGTCTATCGCTGCGTCGCCGTTCGCGAGCAACCAAACTCGATCGGATGTTGAGCGCCCGCAGGCACCCAACAACAGCAACTGGGCATCTATGCGATCTAGGCCACCATGAGCCGCTTTTTGCAAGGCTTGACTTACGCTCAATCCAAGATTCCTCTCACTGGCGGGGCAAAAGCTCAACCCGATCCTCCGAGCAGTTGCCATGCCGCGAGCCAAACTGGTCCAACCCGCGCGTGGCATTGAGCGTGCCAAGCCCAAGGCCTCGCACGTTGCAGGCTCTGGCGGTGGGTGCGGCGATGGTTTTTAGGGTGGCGGCCATTTCATTGCCTCGGACTCGAGCCAAGCCGACTTGAGGCATGGCGATCAGGCCGCCTCATTGTCTGCGCTTTGCGATGGAGCGCGCCGTCGCCGCAGCAAAAGAAATCGACCTCGGAAAAACGAACGGCTCAGATGTTTGGGGCCCCAAGAACATGCGGGGCGGTTCAGGCTTCTTCAGGCCAGACTCTTCACCGCCGGAACAATCGGTGGCAGCCCCGCCACTTTGAGCATCAGCTCGCGCATGGTTCTCACGCCGGCTTTGTTGCGCAGTTGTTTGAGGTGGCTGTTGATGGTGCTCTCCTGCACGTGTAGTTTCTCGGCCAGCTCGGCAGCGTTGTGTCCCTCGCAGGCAGCGATCAGCACGCTGGTTTCGGCATGCGTGAGGCGCAGCATGCGGGCATACATGCGCAGGCTCAGCTCTTCCACCGGCTTGCGCTTGCCCATGATCGCAATCACGCGGGGCGGGCCATCGCTGTTGTCGTCGTCATAAGGGCTACCGCGCAGCGGCGAGAGGCTGAACACCAGGCCATCGCCCAGGGTGAGCATGCAACGCTCGCCCAAGCTTGCGCTGGCCAGCGCAGCAAGCCACTTACCGTGTTGCTCGTCTTGGTGCGAGCAAACGCCATCAGGCGTGAGCCGCAAGCCCATGCCATTGGCCAGCTCGTAGCGGGCGACATGGTTGGCATAGAGCAGTTGGGCTTTGGGGCTGAGCAGCAGCGCGCCGTAGTCCACCTCATCCCACATGCGTGCCAAGCTTTGCGCCACATCCAGGCCCAGGCCTTTGCTGCGGTGGCGGGGCGTGTGCAGGTGGCGGTGGTGCGATGGCATGGCGGCTTGAAAATGGTCAAAACCTCGGGGTTGAATGGGGCTGATCGCGTCGATGGGCCAGGCGCTGTCTACCCAGCCCCAGGTGGAGCTGGCAAACACGGCTTTGGCAAATCGCTGCCTAGCAAACGGCTCGGTTGCAAACATGGCTGGCCTTTCGGTGCGAGGCCCTTTTCGACGTGCCCGAAGATGCAGGCGAATCGGCAGGGGCTTGGAAGGCAGTGTTCCGCTTTGGCTGGTGTTCAGGGTGTGCGCAATGGCTACCGGTTTTTGTGACTTTTGCACCGTTTGCCTTCGGCGCACATCCGTCTCTCACAGGCCGCGCACGGCCTCAAGCCGTGGCCTACCAACCCGCAGGCAGGGCCTTGAGCAAGCTCAATTGACGTTGGTCTGTGCGGATGTAGCCGCCGCGCTCGAGATCCTTCAAGATGCGGCTCACCATTTCGCGGCTTGCGCCAATGTGCGCTGCAATCTGCGCATGGGTGATGCGCTCGGCAATGGCGCGCACGCCCTGGGCATCGGGCGGGCCTGCCTTGCTGTGCAGCAGCTCAGCGAGGCGGCCATACACGTCGAGCAAGGCCATGCTTTTTGCGCTGCGGGTGGCAAGCCGAGCGCGGTGGATCACGCTTGAAATCAACTCCAAGGCGAATTCTGGGTGCGCGGCGATGAAGCGCAGCAAGGTCTCGCGCGTGACCACGTTGCACACGCTCGCCTCAAGTGCTTCCACACTGGCCGAGCGCGGCCCGCCATCCAAGCTCATTTCGCCCAAGATCGCACCTGGGCCGTACTCGCCGTACGTGATTTCTTTTGTGTGGTCAGCCGTGGCAGAAAACGAGCGCAAGCGCCCAGACTGCACCACATAGATGGTGCCGCCCTCATCACCCTCATGAATGATCACGCTGCCCTTTCGGTAGCTGCGCTGCACGCCGCTGGCGGCGAGCTGAGTCATCAGTGAACTGGTGGAGACTGGCATCGAATCAATCGTCTTGCTGGGGCAAATGCCCGTGCGGCGCACGAGGCGGCCAGGTGTTGGCGGCCACGCGGGCTTCATACCAGCGGTGCATGGCTGCGTCATCGAGCGCGTATTCGCCCCGGGCTGATTTCCACACCAAAGCAGGGCTGCGTTGGCGCAGGTTTTCCAGTGCGCGCTGGGCTTGCGCGGCGTTCACGGGGTGGCCCGTGGCTTCTCGATAAAAGCGCAAAGCCTCACTGTCGTAGGGCCGAAAGCGCGCGCCCTGGGCCAGCATACGCCACAGCACCGCCTGCTCGCTGGATTTAAGACCCAGATATTCAGATTCCATCTGCGCTTCGTCTTGCGCTTGGCTGTTTTGTGCCGCCTGCAGCAGGGCTGGCTCAAATCGCCCGCTGATGCCCGACAGCGGGCTCAGCACCTCGGCCAGCGCCGCCATGAAAAACTGTGGCCGAAAGCCAAACACTTCAAAGCTGCGCTGCAAGGCGACCCGATCCACTGGCTTGAGCTTGGGCCGCTGAGCTTCAATGAGTGTGGCCACATGCGCAATGAAATCAGGCCCAAGTGGGGGCATGCGCTGGATTTGCGAGCCGTAAAACGGTGCTGCAGCGCTGTTCACCAGGCGCAAAAGCTTGTCACGGTCTGAGCCTGACATGACCAGCATCAAGTTCACCGCGCCGGGCTGATTGAGTTGGTCTCGGGCCGATTTCAGCGCGGTCATCGCCGCCTCTCCTGCCTCGCTTGTGAGCGCGTGCTGCGCTTCATCGATGATCAGCGCAACAGGCTTGTTGGCGTACTCATGCAAGAGCCGCAGTGCGGCGGCGAGCGTGAGGCCATCGGTTTTGCCGATGCGGCTCGTGTCCACTTCCAAGCCGCCGAGTTTGAGTTTGTCCAGCCCTGCCTTTTTGGCAGTGCGCGCCACCAGCCCTAGGTGCGGCTCAAGCGCCCGTGCGATGGCCTCTGCGATCAAGGCGCCAGGGTCACGCCGCGCATCTGCCCACAAGTCGACATACACCACCACCACGCCTGCAGCCTCTAGGGCTGGCCGCAAATCCACTTGCAAGAAGGTGGATTTGCCCGTGCGGCGTGGCGCGGCCAGAAAGAGGCCGTTGTGCGCATCACCCAGCAAGGCCTTGCCCTGCAGGGCTGCAACCAGCTCTTGAGCAAGGGCAACGCGAGAGAAGGCGGACATCTGGATTACTTGAAAATACGATCAGTACGATAATTTATCACAAAATGAATAAAAACAGATAAATCTATCGATACAAGAGAGCTTTCAAGGCGCTCCTTGCCAAAATAATATTTCATATCTAAACTATTCTGATGCGAAACATCTTGTGCATCGGTGGTGGGCCAGCGGGGCTTTATGCGGCGCTGCTTTTGAAAAAGCGGCATCCGGATTGGGCGGTGACAGTAGTGGAGCGCAACAAGGCTTACGACACCTTTGGCTGGGGCGTGGTGCTCTCAGATGCCACGCTGCAAAACCTTCGCGTGGCCGATCCCCAATCGGCCCAGCAAATCGGCGATGCCTTCAACCATTGGGACGACATTGAGCTGCACTTCAAAGGCCGGGTGGTTCGCTCGGGCGGACACGGCTTTTGCGGCATTGGCCGCAAGCATTTGCTCAACATCTTGCAAGACCGCGCAGCCGAGCTGGGCGTGGAGTTGGTGTTTGAGGTGGATGTGAGCGACGACCAAGCGCTTGCCGCCCAGTACCAAGCCGATTTGGTGATTGCTTGCGATGGCCTCAATTCGCGCATTCGCAGCAAATACGCCGCTGTGTTTGAGCCCAATGTGGAGCTGCGCGACTGCCGCTTTGTGTGGCTGGGCACGCACAAAACCTTCGATGCCTTCACCTTTGCCTTTGAAGAAACGCCGCACGGCTGGTTTGCCGCGCATGCCTACAAGTTCAACGCCGATACCTCCACCTTCATCGTGGAAACACCGCAAACCTGCTGGCAAGCGCATGGGCTGGATCAGATGGAGCAGCCGCAGGCGATTGCGTTCTGCGAAAAGCTCTTCGCCAAATACCTCGATGGCAAGGCGTTGATGAGCAATGCGCTGCACCTGCGCGGCTCGGCCAATTGGATTCGATTCCCCCGCGTGGTGTGCAAGCGCTGGGTGACGGAGATTGACGCTGCGGGCAAACCCACACCGCTTGTGCTGATGGGCGATGCGGCGCACACCGCGCACTTCTCGATTGGCTCTGGCACCAAGCTTGCGCTCGAAGACGCGATTGATTTGGACTTGCGCCTGGCCGAGGAGCAAGACATCCCTGACGCACTGAAAGCCTATGAGGCCACCCGCAGCATTGAGGTGTTGAAAATTCAAAACGCCGCGCGCAACAGCACCGAGTGGTTTGAAAACGTGCAGCGCTACAGCGCGCTAGAGGCCGAGCAGTTTTACTACTCGCTCGTGACCCGCAGCCAGCGCATCAGCCACGAGAATTTGCGCGAGCGCGATGCCCAGTGGCTGGGTGGCTTTGAGCGCTGGCATGCGGCGCCGCTCACGGGCAAGCAACGGCCTACGCTGCCGATGCTCACGCCGCTCAAAGCACGCAGCATCACCTTGCCCAACCGCATCGTGGTGAGCCCGATGGCCACTTACCACGCAGAGGGTGGACTGCCGCAAGACTTTCACCTGGTCCACCTCGGCGCGCGAGCCATGGGCGGCGCTGGCTTGGTGATGACGGAGATGACTTGCGTGAGCGCAACCGGCCGCATCACGCCCGGCTGCCCCGGCCTGTGGAGCGATGCGCAACGGGACGCTTGGGCGCGTATCGTGCGCTACGTGCATGCGCACAGCCCCGCCAAGATCGGCATGCAGCTGGGCCACAGCGGTGCCAAGGGCTCCACGCAGCTGGGCTGGGAGCAAATCGACGAGCCGCTGGCCGAGGGCAACTGGCCGCTGATCGCCGCAAGCGCCGTGGCCTACGGGCCGCAAAACCAAACGCCGCGTGCGATGACGGCAGACGACATGGCGCTGGTGAAAGCGCAGTTTGTGGATGCGACGAGGCGAGCAGCCGAAGCAGGCTTTGATTGGCTAGAACTCCACTGCGCGCACGGCTATTTGCTCTCCAGCTTCATCAGCCCACTCACCAATCTGCGCACCGATGAGTTTGGCGGCGGGATTGAGGCCCGCTGCAAGTACCCGCTCGACGTGTTTGCCGCTGTGCGCGCCGCCTGGCCCGAGCATTTGCCGATCAGCGTGCGCATCTCGGCGCACGATTGGGTCTCAGGCGGCAACACCGCCGACGATGCCGTGATCGTGGCCAAGCTCTTCAAAGCCGCTGGCGCTGATTTCATCGATGTGAGCAGCGGCCAAACCACCCGAGAAGCCAAGCCGATCTATGGCCGCATGTACCAAACGCCCTTTGCCGACCGCATCCGCAACGAGGCAGGGATTCGCACGATTGCAGTGGGCGCAATCACCGATGGTGACCAAGCCAACAGCATCATCGCCGCGGGCCGTGCAGACTTGGTGGCCGTGGCCCGCCCGCATCTCGCCAACCCAAACTGGACGCTGATGGAAGCCGCAAAACTCCAAAGCCGCGACGTGACCTGGCCCCGCGCCTACGAAGCAGGCCGAGATCAGCTCTACCGAGAGATTTCAAAGCAAAAACCCATCACTGTCCAGGTGAAATCAACATCTAATGCTATTGAATGAGGAGCAATTTAATGCCAACAGCCTTTGTCTTCTGCGATTGCGTTTGTTCCGTTCGGGCTGAGGTATCGAAGCCCCGGCATGCCCTTCGATACCTCAGGGCGAACGGAGGGTGAGGCAACATGGACCTAGAAACCCGCACCCATGCCGAGCATGCCGATGAGCTGAGGCTGTGGCTGCGACTGCTCTCTTGCAGCCAGCACATCGAGCAACTCGTGAGCCGCCGCTTGCGGGTGCAGCACGGCACGACGCTGCCGCGATTCGATTTGATGGCGCAGCTGGAGCGGCACCCGGAGGGCTTGCTGATGCGCGAACTGTCCGCCCGCATGATGGTGAGCGGCGGCAACGTGACGGGCATCACCGACCAGTTGGAGGCGCGTGGCGATGTGCAGCGCTTGGCCGATCCCAGCGACCGTAGAGCCTGGCGCGTCCAGCTCACTGCGCAGGGCCGCAGGGCTTTTTTGGCGATGGCAGCCGAGCACGAGGAATGGATCGTGGAAGCATTCGCGGGCTTGAACCCGAGCGAAATCAAATCGCTGCTCAAGCTGCTGTCCAAACTCAAAACGCATGCGGCAAGCCTCGCCGCGAACTCGATGGAAGAGACAACAACATGAAGCATTTCATCAGCCCCCAAAACCCGATGCGCGAGCAGTTTTCAGCGCTTTTTAATGACAAATCAGCCCTCTGTCCCAGTAAATACAGTGCGTACAGCTACACATTCGATAGCGGCGTGCTCACGCTCACCCTCAACCGCCCCGACCGCAAAAACCCGCTCACCTTCACAAGCTACGGCCAGTTGCGCGATTTGTTTCGCTCGCTGGTGTATGCCACCGACGTGAAAGCAGTGGTTGTGACCGGCGCGGGTGGCAACTTTTGCAGCGGCGGCGATGTACACGACATCATTGGCCCGCTCACCAAAATGACGATGCCCGAGCTGCTGGAATTTACGCGGATGACGGGCGATTTGGTCAAAGCCATGCGCGCCTGCCCGCAGCCCATAATGGCTGCGATTGACGGTATTTGCGCAGGGGCGGGGGCCATGATCGCACTGGCCTCTGACATGCGGCTGGGCACAGAGCGCGCCAAAACCGCCTTCCTCTTTACCCGCGTGGGCCTTGCCGGGGCCGACATGGGCGCATGCGCACTCTTGCCGCGCCTGATCGGCCAAGGCCGCGCTAGCGAACTGCTCTTCACGGGCCGCGCGATGACGGCGGCGGAGGGGGCGGCCTGGGGTTTCTTCAATGCCCTGCACGCGAGCGACGCGCTCTTGCCTGCCGCCCAAGCCCTTGCCAAAACACTCGCCGACGGCCCCACATTTGCCCACGGCATGACCAAAACCATGCTGCACCAAGAGTGGAGCATGAGCCTGGATCAAGCGATTGAAGCCGAGGCGCAAGCCCAAGCGATTTGCATGCAAACCCAAGACTTTCGCCGTGCCTATGAAGCCTTTGCGGCCAAGCAGTCGCCGGTGTTTGAGGGCAATTGATCATGTCTGCACACCCACCGCTTTCTACAGATCACCGCAGCCCCGTGGCGCATTGGGCGTTGCCGTTTTTCGACGCTGCGCATGGCGAGATCGGGCGCAGCTTGGGCGATTGGTTGCCTGCGCAGTCGATGGATGAGTCAGACGACCGAGCCGCTTGCAAGGCTTGGGTGAAGCTCTTGGGTGCGCACGGCTGGCTGCGCTACTGCGTGCCTGCGGCCCACGGCGGCGCGCTGCCGCAGCTCGATTCGAGAGCCTTGGTGGTCATGCGCGAAACACTCGCGTTCTATTCACCGCTGGCAGACTTTGCCTTTGCCATGCAAGGCCTGGGCAGCGGCGCGATCACGCTCGGCGCCAGCGCCGAATTGCAGGCCCGCTACTTGCCGAAAGTCGCCCAAGGCGAGGCGATTGCCGCATTTGCGCTCAGTGAGCCAGATGCAGGCTCCGATGTGGCCGCTATGCAAACAGTAGCAGCTGAAGTAAATGTATTTGCGCCAGCCCATGACCCCGTTCGCCCTGAGCTTGTCGAAGGGCATCCAGGGGCTCCGACAAGCTCAGCCCGAACGGGTGGGACGTTGCCTCAGAGCCTGCACAGCGGGTCAACGGAAGCACCACGCTACCGCCTCCAAGGCAGCAAAACTTGGATTTCCAACGGCGGCATCGCTGATTTCTACGCCACCTTCGCCAAAACCGATCCAGCGGCAGGCGCGCGCGGCATCAGCGCCTTTGTGGTGGACGCTGCCACCCCTGGCTTGCGCGACGACGAACACATCCAAGTGATGGCCCCACACCCGCTGGCCACACTGCGCTTTGAGGCCTGCGAAGTACCCGCCTCGCACATGTTGGGTGAGCTGCATGGCGGCTTCAAGCTCGCGATGCGCGTGCTCGATATCTTTCGCCCCTCAGTTGCAGCGGCTGCCATCGGCATGGCCCGCCGCGCGCTGGTGGAGGCCCGCGCATATGCCCAAAGCCGCAAGATGTTTGGCGCAACGCTTGCAGACCAGCAACTCGCAGTCGCCAAGTTCGGCCAAATGACGGCGTTGATCGAAGCCGGTGCCATGCTCACCTACCGCGCCGCATGGCTCAGGGATCGCTCTGCGTCAGACACGGCTGCCAGTGCGGCGTATCCCGCTGCGGCTGCGATGGCCAAACTGGTTGCCCCTGAGAACGCCTCTCGCGTGATCGACATGGCCTTGCAGATGCACGGCGGGCGCGGTGTGGAAGTGGGCTCAAAGATCGAGGCGCTGTATCGGGATGTGCGGGCTTTGAGGATTTATGAGGGGGCGAGTGAGGTTCAGGAGTTGATTTTGGGCAAGGCGGTTTTGCGAGGTGTCTTGTGATCTCGCGTTCACGCTTTGATGCCCCGGCGGGGTTTGCTTGTTTTTCCTCCGTAAGGTTGGGTTGGTGTCGGGTCTCGCCCCGACGGGCGACTGACTTTTGCCCGGCAGCAAAAGTAAGCAAAAGTGCCGCCCCGATCAACGCCTTTTCCTGCGATGCTCGATTTGGACGGGGTCGTCGCAAACTCGCTCCCTTTGGTCGCTCAAACAGTGCGACGCCCTTGTCCGCCCAAATCTGCGCTTCTCGGGGCGTTGATAGGGGCCCTTGCTTTGTTCGCAGCTTTGCTTCGCTCGCTGGTCGGAGCAGCCGGCCGGCGCTCCAGGGTTGCGGTTCCCGGCTGTTCGGCGCAGCAAGCGAAGCAAAGCTGCGAATTGTCGGAAGGCCCCTCTGTGCGCCCCGAGGAACGGAGCTTTTGGCGGATCAGGGCTGCGCACTGTTTGAGCGAACGAAGAGAGCGAGTTTGCGCAGACCCCGGCAAAAGCGAGTACCGCAGGATCAGGCGCACAGCGGGGCGGCGTTTTTTGGCTACTTTTTTGTCGCCGGACAAAAAGTAGATCGCCCGTCGGGGCGAGACCCGACACCAAACCAAGCTTCCGGAGGAAACAAAAGCCAGCCCTGCCAGGGCAACTCAAACAAGCACTTTCATGGAGCACCGCCATGAGCCAGATCGACACATTCGTCCGCGACCGCATGCCGCATGCAACGGAGTTGCCTCAGTTCCTCTTTGAAGGACCGGAGTTCCAAACTCCAAAAAACCTCAACGTAGTCATCGAACTGCTCGACCGTCAGGTCAAAAACGGCCATGGCAGCCGCCCCTGCCTGAGAGACAACACCCAAACCCTCAGCTACACCCAAGTCCTCGACCGCGTGAACCAAACCATGCGTGTGCTGCAAAAGCATTGGGGTTTGGTCACTGGCAACAGGGTGATGCTCAGAGGGGCCAACAGCATCGAAATGGCGATTGCGTGGTTGGCGATCGTGAAAGCCGGGCTGGTGTGCGTGGCCACCATGCCGCTGCTGCGGGCTGCCGAGCTCACGGAGATCGCCCGTAAGGCCCACGTGCAACACGCGCTCTGCGCCGATGCGTTTTGGGACGAGATGGCCGCCACCCAAGCCCAAGTGCCTGAGTTGACGCATGCGATGCGGTTTTCAGAGCTTTTTGACCGCTCTGTCCAGGAATCTACTAATTGCAACGCTCCTGAAATAGAAGCAACTGACATTGGCCTGCTGGCCTTCACCTCGGGCACCACCGGCCAGCCCAAGGCCGCGATCCACACCCATCGCGACATGTGGCTGGCTTGCCAAGCCTGGCCAAAATCGGTGTTGAAGCAAACCGCCAGCGACATCGTGCTCGGCTCGCCGCCGCTGGCCTTCACCTTTGGCTGCGGTGGGCTGCTGCTCTTTCCGATGGCGGCCGGGGCCTCGGTCTACTTTCACGACCGTGCCTACACGCCAGAGGGCATGGTGCAGGCGATCAACGCGGTGGGGGCTACCGTTTGCTACACCGCGCCGACTTTCTATCGACAGATGGCGGCTTTCGCCAAAGCCCAAGGCGTGAAGAGCCTGCGCGCGAGCGTGAGCGCGGGCGAAGGCTTGCCGGATGCCACCCGTACGCTGTGGCGCGAGGCAACCAGCTTGGAGATGGTGGACGGCATTGGGGCTACAGAGATGTTTCACATCTTCATCTCGAGCGCCGGGGCGGATGCACGGCGCGGCGCGATTGGGAAAGTGGTGTGCGGCTATGAGGCCAAAGTGGTGGACTCAGCCGGCCAGGAATTGCCGAGAGGCCAAGTGGGCAAGCTCGCCGTGCGCGGCATCACCGGTTGCAAGTACTTGGAAGATCCGCGCCAAGCCAAGTACGTGAAGGGCGGCTGGAACTACCCAGGAGATGCCTTCATGCAAGATGCAGACGGCTACTTCCACTACCAAGCGCGTGATGATGACATGATCATCACCGCAGGCTACAACGTGGGCGGGCCAGAGGTGGAAGATGCTGTGCTCAAACACCCCGCAGTTGCCGAATGCGGCGTGATCGGCGTGGCCGATGAAGAGCGCGGCATGCGCATCAAAGCCATCGTGGTCTTGAAACCCGGCCACCCCGCCGATGCCGAGACCGCCAAAGCCATCCAAGACCACGTGAAAGCCGCCATCGCCCCGTACAAATACCCCAGAGAGGTGCAATTCGCAGCCAGCCTGCCGCGCACCGAAACCGGCAAGCTGCAACGCTTCAAACTGCGTCAGAGCTATGGCGGGTAGAGGCCGTTTTCACAGGAGATCAGGAGATAAGGAGTGGAAAAAGAGAACGGCCATTTCTTGTGTGGTTCTGGCTGTTCAACCATCCCTTCTTTCGGCTGCTTCTTCCTTGTCTCCTGATCTCCTGTAAAAAAATTCCCCCAAGGCCCAAATGATCTTTACCACCCAAAAACTCATCCGGTTTCACCATTGCGATCCGGCGGGCATCGTGTTTTACCCGCGCTACTACGGGCTCTTGCATGAGGCCCAAGAGGATTGGCTGGCGCACATCGGCTTTCCCGAGCACACGCTGATTGCCAGCGGCGTGGGCGTGCCGATTGTGAACATGCAGACGGATTTTTTGGGCATGAGCCGCTATGGCGATGAGGTGCGCATTGATGTGGACTTGTGGAAGCTGGGTAATTCATCGCTTGGCATGCGCTACTGTTTGTATAGCGAAGAAGCGAACAAATACCAAGACAGCAGTGCTGCTTGGCTTGAAAACATGCCTGCCAAGCCGCGCCAAGTGCGCTTGAGAGCCAAAAGCGTGGTGGTTTACTCCCAAGTGCCTGGCGGCAAGCCCGTGCGCATTCCGGATGACTTGCGCGCTGCCATGCAGCCCTATTTGAACGAAGGCAACAGCGAAGCCGAGGTGGCGGCATGAGCAGCGTCCACACCTTGCTTCAGCCGCCGGGCTGGCTCCCCGCCAAGGGATATGCCAACGGCATCGCCGCTCGCGGCACGCACATCTTCGTGGGCGGGCAAATCGGCTGGAATGCCCAGCAGCAGTTTGAGAGCGACGACTTCATCGCCCAATGCCACCAAGCCCTGCAAAACGTGGCCGATGTGCTGCGCGAAGCAGGCGCTGGCCCAGAGCACATGACCCGCATGACCTGGTACATCGTCGACCGAGATGAGTACAACGCCAGGCTCAAAGAGTTGGGCCCCGTCTACCGAGAAATCATGGGCAAAAGCTTCCCAGCCATGACGTGCGTGGAAGTGCGGCGGCTGGTGGAAGCCAGAGCCAAGGTAGAGATCGAAGTGACGGCGGTGCTGCCGGATTGACGGGCACTCGCATCGGTGTCACGTCTCCTGAGCTTGGATGGCTGTGTAGGCGCGAGCGATCTCCCGCACGCCAGCTTCGATCAGATGTCCGGGGATGGCGGAGTAACCCAGCCTGAAGTGGGCTTGGCCAGCAGGCGAGGATTTTTGAAAAAAAATGTCGCCAGGCTCGATCAACACGCCCTGGGCAGCGCATTGCTGGGCGAGTGCTTGAGAAGCCATCCCGTTGGGGCCTTTCACCCAAGCGCCCGAGCCACCCTGCGAAGGTGTGATCTGAAACTGCGGTAGAAATTTGGCAAACGCATCGTTCAAGCGCTCGCGTCGTTCACGATACGCCATGTTCAGCTTTCGGATGAAGGCGTCGTGGTGGCCCTGGGCGATGAAAAGGCTGGCCGTGTGGGCGTTGTTGGCGGGCGTGTGCCGCATGATGAGTCGGCGCAAGGCACGCAGTTCGCGAATCAGCTCTGCGGGCGCAACGATGTAGCCGATGCGCAAACCATGCGCCAGTGTTTTTGACAAGCTGCCAAGGTAGATGACGCGGCCATTGGTATCCAGGCTTTTCAGGGCTGGGAGCGGCCTGCCTGAGAAATTCAACTCGCTCTCGTGGTCATCCTCGAAGAGAACCACATCCCGCTTCTTCGCCAACTCCAAAATGTCTTGTCGCCGCTGAAGCGGCATCGTGACTGTGGTCGGACACTGATGACTCGGGGTCACGAACACATAGGCGCATTGGCCCATGGCGCGTGAAGGAATCAAGCCATCTGCATCAATCGGCAGTGCTCGCACGTTGTCGGTGCGAAGCAAAAAATTGTTGCGTGCGTCTGGGTAGCCGGGATCTTCAATGCCCACGACGGTGCCCTGCTGCACCAACACGGTAGACAGCAGGTAGCAGGCCATCTGGGCCCCGGAAGTCGTCAGAATTTCATCTCGCTTGGCCATGATGCCGCGCGCTGGCAACAAGCGATGCTGAATCTGATCGATCAATGCATCTGAGTCTCGGTCAACATGGTTTTGCGCCCATTTTTTGACGGCGGTCGCCGCGAGTGCCTGATTCGAGCAATCACGCCAATCCTTCAGCGGAACCAAGCTGGGATCAAACTGCCCGTACACAAATGGGTATGTGAACTCTTGCCAGTTGGCGGGCTTCACGATGTTGCGCTGTTCTGCAACCCTGGAGATGATCCGTTCGGCCCACTGGATGCCGATAGGCGCAGTCGGTTGCGGTGCCGCATGAAGGGCTTGGCCGAGCAAGATGTCGCCGTTCACCACCAGGCCGCTGCGAGGCGCTGCGATCAGGAATCCCTTGTCAACCAGCATTTGCAGGGCCAGCGAGACGGTGTTGCGCGACAGACCCAATGCGTCGGCCAATGCACGACTGGTTGGCACTTTGGCCCCAGCAGGCACCAGGCCCATCAGGATGGCGTGCACCATCATCTCTTTGATCCGGCCTTGGAGCGTTGCACTGCTGCCCGAAAACTGTGGGAACAGCTTGGCCCAAATGCCGCTGATCTCTTGCTTTTGTCTCATGCCTCAATCCATTCAAAAGGCCGTAACTGCGCACACATTTGGTGCCTCGGGCCAAGCTGAGATCTCAACCCAAGGATGCTCCACGACTGAAATGGTGCATGTCGGTCGTTGGTCGAAGAAATACTCAGTCGCAGTGATTTTGGCACCAAAGACAGTCCGGTCTGGCACTATGCGTGAAAAGTGGATTTCCTTAGCATCCGCAGAGATCACCAGCGTTGGCGCACAGGTCGCACACCTCAGCGAGTGATCGCCCCTCCCACTCAACTCGTCCGCAATCTTTTTTACTGGATGGACCCCATGAAACGCCTGCTCAACACACTGCTCATCGGCGCAGCCTTCTCGCTCAGCTTGGCCTCGCAAGCCATGGCGCAAACCAAAGTGGTGATCGGCCACTTTGGTGATCCCCTGCCCTACAAGGCGCTCATCGCTGATGGAAGCCTTGACAAAGCCACCGGCTGGAAAATTGAGTGGCGGCAGTTTGCTTCTGGCGCAGAAGTCAACGCGGCCATGGCCTCTGGTGGTATTCAGATTTCTGAAATTGGGTCTTCGCCGCTCTCAGCCGGCTTGAGCTCTGGATTGCCCTATCAGATGGTCTCGGCTGGCAAGGTGATCGACAGTTCCGAGGCATTGGTCACCAGGAACGGATCTGGCATCGACAAACCTGCCGACCTCAGAGGCAAGCGCATTGCGGTGCCGATTGGCTCCACAGCCCACTACTCGCTCATGGGCGCGCTGAAGATCAACGGCATGACTGAAAAAGACGTCACCTTGCTCGGCATGTCGCCAGCCGAAATCGCTGCGGCTTGGGCACAAAACGCCATCGACGCTGCTTTTGTGTGGGTTCCGGTGCAAACGAAGTTGCGTGAAAACGGCAAGGTGATGTACACGGCCGGTGAAGTGGCGAGAACCGCGGGTTTTCATACCTTCAATGCATGGGTTGCGAACAACAAGTTTGCAGCTGAAAACCGCGACGGCTTGGTCAAGTTCTTGAAGGCCATGTTCGAGATCAATGCCGACTACCACAAGAACAAGGCCGCATGGAACGCAGATTCGGCCAAAGTCAAAGCAGTCGCTGCGAGCGTGGGTGTAGCACCGGCAGCAGTTGTGCCGATGCTCGACGGCACGATCTATCCTGATGGGGATTTGGCCATGTCTGCCAACTGGATGGGCGGCGGCGCAGCCAAAACCATCAAGGGCACCGCTGAATTCCTGAAGAGCGCAGGTCGGATCAGCAAGACCGCAGACGACTACGGCCAGTTCGTCAACTCTGAGTTTGCCAAAGCCGCTGCTGGCAAGTAACTCGCCCTGCACGCATCGCGATGCTTGGGGCCCGCTTTGGTAGCGGGTCCCGAACTCGCACTTTCATCCCCAGGGGTTCAACATGTCAGCACTCGCCATCCAAAACGCTTCCGTGTTTTATCCGGTTGCTGGTAAACCCCCTGTTCACGCGCTCAAGGGCATCAACCTCGAAATCCACGAGAAAGACTTTGTGGTGGCGCTCGGCGCATCAGGCTGTGGCAAATCCACACTGCTCAACTTGATCGCTGGATTCATGGCGCCCAGTGAAGGCGAGATATCGTTGAATGGGAAGGTGGTCACTGGGCCGGGCGCAGACCGCTCGGTGGTGTTTCAGAAGCACGCTTTGCTGCCCTGGCTCAACGTACTGGACAACGTGGCCTTCGGTTTGAAGATCCAGGGGCATGACAAAGCTAAGCGCGAAGGCCTCGCGCGGGGGTTCATCAAATTGCTCGGCCTGGAACAGTTTGAGCAGTCGGCCACCTATGAATTGTCTGGCGGCATGCAGCAGCGTGTTGGCATTGCTCGGGCGCTCACCAGTGATCCCGCCATCTTGCTGATGGATGAGCCCCTGGGTGCGCTGGACGCGCTGACACGCGAGCGAGCGCAGGAGTTGATCCTGAAGGTGTGGCGCGACACCGGCAAGATGGTGTTCTTCATCACGCACAGCGTGGAAGAGGCGCTCTTCATGGGCACCAAATTGATCGTGATGTCGCCCCGCCCAGGCCGGATTTCTCACGTGTTCGATCTGCCTTTCAGCCAGCGCTATTTTGATCAGGGCAACGCCAGAGAAATCAAGGCGTCGGCAGAGTTCATCGGTTTGAGAGAGCAGATTTTGAAGATCATCTTCGCAGACGAAGCAGGAGCCCAACATGAGTGAACCCTCTTCCACTGCGGGCAAGGGCTTTTGGGCAGGCTTGATGAAAGCCAAGCCAGCCAAGCCAGGTGAGATTTACGGCGTGCCAGGCCAAGGCGAAAGCGTCAAGATCAGTGCGGTCGTCATCGTCGGACTGATTGTTCTTTGGTGGTTTGTGACGTATGCCGGTTACATCAAGCCGCTCTTCCTCCCATCGCCTTGGGGGGTGATCGACGCATTCCTGACGATGCTCAGAGAGGGCTTCACCGGCGTCAGCTTTTGGGAGCATGTGTGGGTCAGCACCTTGAGGGTGTTTGGTGCCTTCTTGTTGGCCTGCGTGATCGGTATTCCGCTTGGCATCGCGATGGGCATGAGCCCTGTTGCGCGAGGGATTTTTGATCCACCCATTGAGTTCTACAGGCCGATTCCGCCACTGGCCTACCTGCCCCTGATGATCATCTGGTTTGGCATCGATGAGTTGTCAAAGGTGCTGTTGATTTTTCTGTCTGTGCTTGCACCCATGGCCTTGGGGGCGCGTGCTGGTGTCAAGTCGGCTGCCATTGAGCAGATCCATGCAGCCTATTCATTTGGGGCCACGCGATGGCAGGTGATTCGGCTGGTGGTGCTG